>JBIKKZ010000190.1:0-3744 GCA_044360095.1 Vulcanococcus sp.
CCGGCCTTGAAGCCGGACAGGGCTCGGGTGCGGGCACCCTGGCTCTTGTTGCCGTGGATGGCGGCGGCGGCCATGCCCTCCTGGCTGAGGCGCTCGGCGATGCGGTTGGCGCCGTGCTTGGTGCGGGAAAACACGAGCACCTGCTGCCAATCGTTGCTGCGGATCAGGTGGCAGAGCAGCTCGGGCTTGCGCGCCATGTCGCAGGGGTGCAACACGTGCTCCACCGTGGCGGCGGTGCGGTTCTCCGGGGTGGCCTGCAGCTGCACGGGGTTATGCAGCAGGCCCGTGGCCAGCTTCTTGATCGAGGCCTCAAACGTGGCCGAGAACAGCAGGTTCTGCCGGCGGGCCGGCAGCAGCGCCAGGATTTTCTGGATGTCGCGGATGAAGCCCATGTCGAGCATGCGGTCGGCTTCATCGAGCACCAGGATCTCCACCCGATCCAGCTTCACGGCGTTCTGCTGGGCCAAGTCCATCAGCCGGCCCGGGGTGGCCACCAGCACGTCGGCGCCGCGCCGCAGCCGCATCATCTGCGGATTGATCTTCACGCCCCCGAACACCACATCGGAGCGCAGGTCGAGGTGGCGCGAATAGGCCGCCACGTTTTCGCCCACCTGGGCCGCCAGCTCGCGGGTGGGGGTGAGCACCAGGGCCCGCACGATGTTGTTGCGGGCATGGGGGCCGTGGCGCAACCGCTCAAGCATCGGCAGGGTGAAACCGGCGGTTTTGCCGGTGCCGGTCTGGGCGGCGGCCATCACATCGCGGCCCGCCAGCACCGCCGGGATGCACTGCTGCTGGATCGGCGAGGGGGCGGTGTAGCCCTTGTCGAGCACCGCCTGCACGATCGGCCGCCCCAGGCCGAGGGCCGCAAAGGGAGAACTGATCAGCGCCGCATCCGCGGACAGGGTTGACGGCGAAATAGCAGGGGCCCCGCAGGTCCCCTCACCCTACGGGTCGCGGGGCGCGGGGCCCCGGCGGGGGGCCTCGGTGTAGAGCAGCCGCGCCTGCTCCAGGGTGGCCGCCAACTCGCCGTCGCTGAGGTCGCCGGCCTCGGGCCAGTGCTGGCCCAGCCAAGCCCGCAGGGCCGGCGGATCGCTGCCCTCAAAAAACGCGTCCTGGGCCGCCAGCACGCGGAACTTGAGGAATTCCAGCAACCGGGCCCGCAGCCGGGCCGGCTGGATCAGGCGGCAGCGCCGTGGATCCACCCCCAGGGCCAGGGGTGTCCCCGGCGGCAGTGGCCCCAGGGGCGGCGCCAGCAGCTCCAGCAGCCCCTCCGGTTGGTGGTGGGCACACTTGGTTTCGGGGTGGGGGTAATAGATCAGCGCCGCCACGGCATCGGCCCCATCCGCTGGACGCAGCTGACAACGCCAGAAGGAGAAGGTTTCAGGCGGATGGCGGTCGGTCCAGCGCAGCTGCGGCACCCGGTGGTGGGGATCGCACAGCCGCCAGCGGCCGCCGGGGAAGGCCAGGTTGAGCGTGGCCGGCTGGTATGGGCTCAGATCCACCCCCGCGGCGGCGAAATGGGGGGTCTGCAGGGCAATGGTGCCGGCGGGGTAGGGGCTGCCGGTGGCCCGACCCGAGGCCACCCCATGGCCCGCCACCAGCACCCCATCCCACCAGCGCAGCGGTGGCTCAGCCATGGCCAGCGGCGGCTGCCCCATCCGGCGGATCGCTGTGGTGTGCGCAGCGCTCGCAGGGCCCCTCCGGCAGCACCGCACAGCGCAACAGCGGCGAGCGGGCGTTGAAGCGGCAGCTGGGATCACCGATCACCCAGCGCCCCTGCCACCAGCGGGCATCGGCGGGCTGCCGCTGCGGTTTCACCTGCAGAGCCACGCTGCTGAGCTCATAGCGGCCCGCCCGCAGCTGGTAGCGGTGGTGGCGCTGCAGCACCAGAAAGCTGCGGTTGTCCACCACCAGCCAGCGGCCGGGATGGGGCACCTCCTCCAGCTCCAGGCGCTCCAGCAGCCGATCGCTGCCGGCCTGTCGCAGTTCCACGCGCATGGCTTCAGGGGCTGGCCTGCTCAACCGGCGCGCCCGGGTTGCGGCTGGAGAACCCCCAGGCAAACAGCAGCGCCACCACCAGCAGCAGCACCCACTCCGGCGGCACCAACTGGGGTGCCCCCAGGCGCAGTAGCAGCCGTATGCCCACCAACCCCACCGCCAAGTAGCCGGCCGCCTCCAGGTGGCGGAACTGCTCCAACCAACGGATGAACAGGGCGGCGGTGAACCGCAGCGCCACCACTCCAATCACACCGCCGGCCATCACCAGCAGCAGGTTGTCGCTCACCGCCACGGCGGCGGCAACGCTGTCGAGGGAAAAGGCCAGGTCGGTGAGGGCCAGGGTGAACACCACAACCCCCAGCCCGCGGCCGTGGCCAGCCGTGGGGGCTGCGGACTCCGGTTCAGCTGCCGCCGCGGCGCCATCCCCGGCACCGGAACCCCACCACAGGGGCTGCAGGCTGCTGAGGCAGAGCCACAGGAGATAGGCGGCCGCCAGCAGCTGCAGGGGCCAGAAATCAAGCACCCAGCGGGCGGCGCCGATCAACACCAGGCGAAACAGAAGGGCCAGGCCCAGGCCCAGGTTGAGGGCCTGCCCCTGGTGGCGCGGGTCCTTGAGTTGGCGGGAGAGGGCCGCCAGGGCGATGGCGTTGTCGGCGGAGAGCACCGCCTCGAGGGCCACCAGCAACGGCAACAACAGCAGCAGCTCCCCCCACTGATCGGCCGCCTGGATCAGGGGTGAGACCGAAGGAATCGACTCCGCTTCCATGGCGTTGTGCAGAGCGTCCTTAGACGCGGCAGTGTAGAAACCCCGTTGCGTTGCCCCGGCCATGCAGAGCCCCCCGCTGCTGAAGGCGCGGCTCGTTCACGCCGAGCCCGGCAGCCGGGTGGTGGAGGCCAGCGCCTGGCGCGGTGAGCACTGCATCGGCAGCTGCCTGGGCGAAGCGGCCGATGCCGAACAGGCGGAGCAACGGGCCCGCCAGCGGCTGCAGGAGGTGCTGCAGGAGCAGCTGCCGCCACCGGTCCAACCGGCGGTGGCGGCGGTCAGCGAAGCGCCGCCTGCGGCGATGGCCGACCCCGAAGCCGAGCCGGCGTCAGCCCCCGTAGCGCCCCAGCCCGCCCCTCGGGCCACCCTGATCCGCCATGGCGGCTCCGCACCGAGCCTGCCCAAGGTGCCCGCGCCGGCACCGGCACCGGCCTCCGCCCCGCCGGAGCCCCAGGCGGACCCGGACGACTGGAGCGATGAACTGGCGGAGCTGGACGTGCAGCTGCAGCGCCTGGGCTGGGACCGCAGCCAGGAGGGGATTTACCTGGAGCGCTGCTTCGGCCACCCCAGCCGCAGCCGCATCACCAGCTACGCCGATCTGGTAGGGGTGCTACGGGGGCTGCGGGGGCTAGCGGCCGGCGCCGACCCAACCCAGGCGGCCGTGCCCCTGCGCCGCAGTGATCTGCTCCAGCAGAGCGACCAACTGCTGCAGAGCCTGCGCTGGGATGCCGCCCAGGGGCGCGAGCTGCTGGAGCAGCACTTCCAGCTCAGCAGCCGCCAGCAGCTCAACGACGAGCAGCTGCTGCAGTTCAACATGCTGCTGGAGGGGGAGCTCATCCAAGCCGGCAGTGGGCTTCCAGCAGCTGTGTCCCCAGGCTGAGTTGGCCCTGGCCGGCGTAGGCCTCCTCCTCCAACACCCGCTCCCGGGCTGAGGCCTTGGCGTAGAGGGGCTCCGCCAGGTGCTGACGGGCGCGGGCATCGAG
>JBIKKZ010000191.1:0-3742 GCA_044360095.1 Vulcanococcus sp.
CCCGGTACGGCCCAGGCGGAATGGTTGCGCGCGGCCCAACGCACCGATCAGGAGGCGCGGCTGCTGCAGCTGGAGCGTGATAACCAGCGCCTGCGCGGGCTGCTGGGGTTGGAGCGGGGTGAACCCGCCCTCGTGTCGGCTGCGGTGATCTCCCGGGAGTCCGGTGGCTGGTGGCAGCAGCTCGAACTGGGCCAGGGCAGCAGCGCGGGCATTGGCGTGGGGGATGGGGTGCTGGCGCCGGGGGGGCTGATCGGCCGTGTGGCCAGCGTCACCCCCACCACCGCCCGGGTGGCCCTGCTCACCGACAGCGCCAGCCGCCTGGGGGTGTGGGTGCCGCGGGTGCAACGCCATGGGCTGCTGGTGGGTTTGGGCACACCGCGGCCGCGGCTGCAGTTCATCGAGAAGGACACCGGCGTGCGCCCCGGTGATCTGATCACCACCTCCCCAGCCAGCACGCTGCTGCCCCCCAACCTCACCGTGGGGGTGGTGCAGAGCGTGAATGAGCAGGTGGTGCCGGCGCCGGATGCGGTGGTGCAACTCAGTGCCCCGGTGGATGCCATCGACTGGGTTCAGGTGGTGACCCGCTAGCCATGGGGGTGCTGCATCGCCAGCGTTGGTGCGGGGCCACGGGCCTGGCGGTGCCGCTGCTCACCCTGGCGTCGCCGACGCTGTTGAAACTCGGTGGTGTGCCCCCTAGCTGGGCGGTGCTGTGGCTGCTGCCCTGGGCCCTGGTGGATGGCCCCGCCTCCGGTGCCGTCGCCGGCCTGGCCCTGGGGTTGGTGCTGGATGGGCTGCACCTGGGATCGGCGTCCGAAGTGCCGGCCCTGGCGCTGCTGGGCTGGTGGTGGGGCCGCCTGGGCCGGCGCGGTGTGCCGATCGAGCGCAGCTTCAGCCTGGGCCTGCTCGCCTTGCTTGGCACCGGGTTGTTGGGGGCCAGCCTGCTGCTTCAACAGCACTGGCTGGGCGCATTGCCTGTGCCGCTGGTGGGCGTGCACACCCTGGTGGCCCAGAGCTTGATCACGGCCCTGCTGGCGCCCGTGCTTTGTTCGTTGCTGTTGTTGCGCTGTCGGCGGGTGGCGGAGTTGCGCGGATGAGGGGGGCTGCTGCGATCCATGCACCGATCCTCCGGCGCTGGCGGGCCGGCCTGGCCGCTGCGGCCCTGGCCGCCGGTCTGGGGTTGGCGCTCTCCGCCTGCCGGCCGTCGGCAGCTCCGGACGACCGCCGCACGATCCAGTTCTGGACCCTGGATCTGGCCCCCAAGTTCAACGGCTACATCCACGGCGTCATCGCCGCTTGGGAGCGGCAGAACCCCGGCTACAGGGTGGTGTGGACCGACGTGCCCTGGGGCTCGGTGGAGCGCAAGCTGCTGGCGGCGGTGTTCGCCCGCACCGCCCCCGATGTGGTGAACCTCAACCCCCTGTTCGCCGCCAACCTGGCCAGCAAGGGGGGGCTGCTGCCCCTGGAGCGGGTGTTGCCCGCCCAGGCCCCCGAGGGCTACCTGCCCTTGATTTGGCGGGCTGGCCGCAGCGCCGGGCCTGATGGCCAGCCAGCCCAGTTCGCGATCCCCTGGTACCTCACCGCCCGCATCACCCTGGCCAACACCCAGTTGCTGCGCCGGGCCGGCTACGACGCCCCACCGCGCACCTGGGCCCAGGTGCCCGCCTATGCCGAGGCGGTGAAGCGCCGCACCGGCCGCTATGCCCTGTTCGTCACCGTGGTGCCGGACGATTCGGCAGAACTGCTGGAGACCCTGGTGCAGATGGGGGTGACCCTGCTGGATGGCCGCCAGCGGGCCGCCTTCAACAGCCCGGCGGGCCGGCGCGCCTTCGCCTTCTGGACCGACCTGTACCGCCGGGGCCTGCTGCCGCGGGAGGTGGTGAGCCAGGGCTACCGGCGCGCGATCGAGCTCTACCAGAGCGGTGAACTGGCCCAGGTGGGCAGCGGTGCGGAATTTCTGCGCAGCATCCAAACCAACGCCCCAGGCATCGCCGCCGCCACCCGCCCCTACCCGCCGATCACCGGTGCCAATGGCCAGGCCAACGTGGCGGTGATGACCCTGGCGATCCCGCGCCAGAGCCCGGTGGCGGCCCAGGCGGCCAGCTTTGCCCTGTTCCTCACCAACGGCACCAACCAATTGCAGTTTGCAGAGCAGGCGAAGGTGCTGCCCTCTTCGCCCCAGGCGTTGGGCCGGCTGCGGGCGCAGCTGGGGGCCGCCGCCCCCTCCACCCCCCAGGAGGGCTTGGTGCAGCGGGCGCGGCTGCTCTCCGCCGACACCCTCGGGCGCGCCACCGTGCTGGTGCCCGCCAGCCCCGGGGTGAAGCGGCTGCAGGCGATCGTCTACACCCAGCTCCAGCGGGCGATGCTCGGCCAGATCAGCAGCGATGCGGCCCTGGCGGAGGCGGAGCGCCAGTGGAATGCCTATGCGCAAGGGCGCTGGCCGAACCCGGCCGCGCAGCCCGCCGGCAGCAGCCCAGAGGCTGGAAGAAAACCTTAAGAGTTCGCCCAGGTGGTCCTGGTTTCAGGCGGTCTGGCCGCCTGTCTGTTCATCTTGAGATGTATCGTTGCGCTTCTTCATCTCCTGTCGTGCGGATGCCTCTCGACGAGCACCACCAGCGAGGTGATGCCCCAGGGGATGGCGAGCAGCGCGCCACATTGCTGGTGGTGGATGACGAACCGGCCGTGCGCCGCGTGCTGGTGATGCGGTTGCAGCTGGCCGGTTACCGCGTGGTGTGCGCCGAAGACGGAGAAGAGGCCCTCACCCTGTTTCACCAGGAGCAGCCCGACCTGGTGGTGCTCGATGTGATGCTGCCCAAGCTGGATGGCTTCGCGGTGTGCCGGCGGCTGCGGGCGGAATCCTGTGTGCCGATCATTTTCCTCTCGGCCCTCGATGCCATCGCCGAGCGGGTGGCGGGCCTCGACCTCGGCGCCGACGACTACCTGCCCAAGCCCTTCAGCCCCAAGGAGCTGGAGGCCCGCATCGCCACGATCCTGCGGCGGGTGGGCCGCGGCTCCGCCGGTGCCGAACCCCGCGATGTGCCGGCCGGCCAGGGGGTGCTGCGGGTGGGCGACCTGGTGGTGGACACCAACCGCCGCCAGGTGACCCGCGACGGCGAGCGCATCGGCCTCACCTACACCGAGTTCAGCCTGCTGGAGTTGCTGTTCCGTGAGCCCGGCCGCGTGGTGCCCCGTGCCGAGATCCTCGAGCAGCTCTGGGGCTATCCCCCCCGCCGTGCCGCCGACCTGCGGGTGGTGGATGTGTACGTGGCCCGGCTGCGGGGCAAGCTCGAGCCCGACCCCCGCAACCCCGAGTTGATCCTCACGGTGCGTGGCACCGGCTACGCCTCCCAGCGGGTGGGCGACACCGGCGCCATGGCCGCGGCCGGTTAGTCGCACCGCGGTCCTGCAGGATGGCCGGGAGCTGAGCTGAACCGGTCCCTTGTCTGAGCTGCGCGAGACCCGCCTCGAGAAAGGCAAGGCCCTGGCTGCGTTGGGGCAGGGGCCCTATGGGGTGCGCTTCCAGCCCAGCCATCGCACCGCCGAGCTCCAGGCGGCCCACGCCGACCTGCCCAACGGCGACGAGCGCGATGTGGCGGTGGCGGTGGCCGGCCGGGTGATGACCCGCCGGGTGATGGGGAAGCTGGCCTTCTTCACCCTGGCCGATGAAACCGGTCCGATTCAGCTCTACATCGAGAAGGCCACCCTGGCGGACTCCATGCCGGAGGACCCCGAGGCCTTTGCCCAC
>JBIKKZ010000027.1:0-11733 GCA_044360095.1 Vulcanococcus sp.
CGATGCGGCCCGCGAAGCCTTCGTGGAGATGTGCGACGACAAAGACGTGCAGCGCCTCACCTTCGACAGCTACCTCTACAAGCGGGTGGTGATGATGAACCCCTGGCAGCAGCTCAAGCTCACCCTGCTGACCCTGGGTTCGGTGCTACGGGGCAACGCCCTGGCCCCCCAGGGCTACAAGCCGGTGCCCAGCGCCGTGCGCGACGAGGCGGAGGTCAACGCCATGCTGGCCGTGAGCACCATCAAGGGGGGCATCCGCGTGCGGGGCCAGAAGGGGGATGCCCAGGCGGCCGAGGGCAGCGATGCCGAAACCCGCGAACCGGCCCTGAGCCGCTGAGCATCTCTCAGCCGCTCAGCCGGCTGAAGTCCGCCAGCACCGAGGCCTGGTTGCGCAAGACCGCCAACAGGTTGAGCCGGTTGGCCCGCACGGCGGGGTCGTCGACCATCACCATCACGCTCTGGTCGCCGTCGAAGAAGGCGCCCAGGGCGCTTGCCCCGGCCGTCAACCCCTGGGCCAGCAGGCTGTAGCGTTCGGCGCTGGTGCCCGTGGCGATGGGCTCCAGGCTGTTCAACACCTGCAGCATGGCCGCCTCACTGGGCTGCTCAAACAGAGCCGCATCCACCACGGGGGCGGCTGAGAGCACGGTCGGGGCCAAGCTGCCCTTCTCCGCCAGCCGCGCGGCCCGGGTCACCACCGCCTGCACGGCCGCCAGCTCGCCGCTGCGGCGCAGGGTCACCAGCAGATCAGCCCGCTGGCGTGCATCGGCGGGGTCGCGCAGCACCCGCTCCAGGGGCACCGTGTCGCCCGCCACGGCCTGGGCCAGGTCGGGGGCAACGCCCGACTCCTCCAGCAGGCTCAAGAGACGCTGGCGCAGGAACTCGGCCAGCTCCAGCGCCAGGGCTGGGGCATCCACGCCGCAGGCCGGCAGGATCTGGCTCCAATGGGCCGTGGCCCGCTCCAGCAGCGCCAGCAGATCGAGCGCCCAACCCTGCGACCAGAGAATCTGCAGCAGGCCATTGCCGGCCCGGCGCAGGGCATAGGGGTCGGAGGAACCGCTGGGGCGTTCCCCCTTGGCATAGATGCTGAGCAGCAGTTCGAGCCGTTCCGCCAGGGCCACCACGGCCCCGGCCTCAGAGGAGGGCAGTTGGTCGCCGGCCCCCCGGGGCAGGTAATGCTCCAGCACCGCCAGGGCCACCGCGCGCCCCTCCCCCTCCGCCAGCAGGTATTTGCCGCCCATCACCCCCTGCAACTCAGGGAATTCGCCCACCATCTGGCTCACCAGGTCGTGCTTGCACAGGTGAGCCGCCCGCCGGGCCGCCACCGCCGTGGCCGGCTCCAGCGCCAGTTGATCCAGCAGGGCATCGGTGCACCACTCCAGCCGTTCCACCCGGTCGAGCAGCGAGCCGAGCCCCTCCGCGAAGGTGACCCGCTCCAGCTGGTCGCGGCGGTCGATGCTGGCCACGGCCCGGTCGGCATGAACAAAAAATTCCGCATCCGCCAGGCGGGCCTTAAGCACGCGCTCATTGCCCAGCTGAACCGTGGCCGCCGACTCGGGCAGGCCATTGCCGATGCACAGGAACCGCGGCAACAGGCTGTTGCGGGCATCGAGGGCCAGCGGGTCACGCTCCGCATCGTGGCGGTAGAGGGGCACGTAGCGCTGGTGGGCGCGCATCACGGTGCTGAGCACCTCTGCGGGCAGGTCGAGGTAGGCGTCCTGCACCTGGCCCTCCAGCAGCAGGGGGGCCTCCACCAGGTCGGTGAGTTCGTCGTAAAGGGCTGGCGGGCAATCCGGCTGGGCCCCCAGCCGCCCGGCGGCCTGCTCCACCGCCTGGTGGATCCATTGGTTGCGGGCCAGGCGCTCCACCTGCACCCCCACCGCGGCGAGGGCATCGGCGTAGGCCTCGGCGTGGGCAATGGGCACCGCCTCCGCCAGCAGGCGGTGGCCGCGGCTGTCGCGGCCGGCCACCACCGGCGGGTCGCAGCTCTCCAGCACCACGGGCAGCACGGCGTCATCGAGCAGGGCCACCAGCCAACGCACCGGGCGTGAGAAACGGCTGTCTCCTGAGCCCCAACGCATGAAGCGACGCCCCTGAAGGCCTTGAATCCACTGCGGAATCCAGCCGGTCAAAAGCTCCTGTGCGGTGCGGCCGGGTTCGAGCACCGTTGCAAACACAAACGGCCCCTTGGGGGTGTCGCGCACCTCCAGGGCCTCGGGGGCCAGACCACATCGGATGGCAAACCCGATCGCGGCCGCCGTGGGCACTCCGTCGCTGAAGGCCTGGCCCGCCGGTGGCCCCTTGCGCTCCTCCTGAAGATCGGGGGTGACGGATTCCAGCCCGCGGATGGTCAGGGCCAGGCGGCGGGGGGTGCTGGTGCACTGGATCACCCCATGGCCCAGGCGCGCCTCCCGCAGGTCGCGCTGCACCAGCTGCTCCAGTTGCGGCAGGGCCAAACGCGCGAAATCAGCCGGCAGCTCCTCGGTCCCGATCTCGAGCAGAAAGGTCGACACGCAGGCAGGCCTCAGCAGCCGCCCACTGTATTGAAGCGATCACCGGCGCAAGACAGCCCGGAAGGGTGTTTCGCTACGGTCGTTGGTTGGTAGCTGACCAGCGTGTGACCGTGACGGCAGGGACAGAACGGCAGTTTTCCCCCTGCATCGCCACCGGGGCGGAGCGCAGCAAGTTTGAGCAGCTCAAAGCCAACAGTGATCACCTGCGTGATCCCCTGCTGGAGGAGCTGGGCAACACCCTGCCCCAGTTCAGCGATGGCGCCGTTCAGTTGTTGAAGTTCCACGGGAGCTACCAGCAGGACAACCGCGACAACCGCCAGAGGGGCCAGGAGAAGGACTGGCAGATGATGCTGCGGCTGCGCAGCCCCGGCGGGCGCATCCCCGCCTCGCTGTATCTGGCCCTCGACGAACTGGCCGACCGCCTGGGCAACGGCACCATGCGCGCCACCACCCGCCAGGCCTTCCAGCTGCATGGCGTGCGCAAGCACAACCTCAAGGAGGTGATCGGCACCATCGTGCGGGGCATGGGCTCCACCCTGGCCGCCTGCGGCGACATCAACCGCAACGTGATGTGCCCCGCCGCTCCTTACGACAAAGGGGCGTACCCGGCCGCACGCCAACTGGCCGATGACATTGCGGACACCCTCTCCCCCCAGGCGGCGGAAGGGGCCTACCTCGACCTGTGGGTGGATGGCGAGCTCAGCTACCGGCTCAAGCCCCGCCGGGCGGTGAAGCAGGTGCGGGAGCGGCAACAGCAGGGGGCTGTGTTCAGCGGGGATGCCAGCGAGCCCCTCTACGGCAGCACCTACCTGCCGCGCAAATTCAAGTGCGCCGTCACCGTGCCCGGTGACAACTCGGTGGACCTGCTCACCCAGGACATCGGCCTGGTGGCCTTCGCCGACGCCGGCGGCGCCCTCAAGGGATGCAACGTCTACGTGGGCGGCGGCATGGGCCGCACCCACAACAAAGAGGAGACCTTCGCCCGCACCGCCGACCCGCTCGGCTATGTGGAGGCTGAGCATGTGCTCGACCTGGTGCAGGCCATCCTGGCCCTGCAGCGCGACTACGGCGACCGCCAGACCCGCCGCCACGCGCGCATGAAGTACCTGATCCACGACCAGGGCATCGCCTGGTTCAAGCAGGAGCTCAAGGCCCGCTATTTCCCCCATCCGATCAAGGGGCTGCGGCTCGAGCCCAAGGCCAAGCTGGAGGACTACCTGGGTTGGCACCGCCAGAGCGCCGGCCTCTGGTTTGTCGGCATCCCGTTGCTGTGCGGGCGACTGGCCGGCGATCTCAAACGGGGCCTGCGGGAGCTGGTGGCCACCTACCAATTGGAGGTGCGCCTCACCCCCAACCAGGACCTGCTGCTCTGCAACATCGGCACGGCGCAACGGGCCACGCTGCGGGAGGCCTTGGCGGAGCTGGGAATCACCACCCCTGAAGCGCCTTCGTTGCTGGCCCGCCACGCCATTGCCTGCCCCGCCCTGCCGCTGTGCGGGTTGGCGGTGACCGAGGCCGAGCGCATCCTGCCGGAGGTGCTGGATCGCCTGGATGCCCAGCTGCGCCGGCTGGAGATCAGCAAGTCAATCCTGGTGCGCATGACCGGCTGTCCCAATGGATGTGCCAGGCCCTACATGGCCGAGCTGGGACTGGTTGGCGACGGCGTGAACCAATACCAGCTGTGGCTGGGGGGAACCCCCAACCTGCAGCGGCTGGCCGAGCCCTACCTGGAGCGGATGCCGCTGGAGCGTCTGGAAGCCACCCTCGAACCACTGTTGTTGGGCTGGAAGGCGGCCGGTGGTCGCCGCAGCTTCGGCGATTACGTCCACAAGCTGGGGCGCAGCGACGTGGTGTCACTGCTGGCCCAGGGTTAAACAGCCCCCCAACGGCCGTAGTGGGCGCTGGGGTGTCCCAGCCTCCAGGCCCAGAGCTGGTCGCCGTGGCTGAAGTGCCACCACTCGTTGGGGTGCTGGGCGAAGCCCGCCACCTCCATGGCATGCCGCAAAGCATCGCGGTGGCCGGTCCAGCACAGAGCCTGGTCGCGCTCGAGCCCGGGTGGCAGTGCACCAGCCCGCTGATGAAAAAAATCGGGCTCGGAGACGGCACCAATGGCATCGATCTCCGAGCCCATGCAGAGGGTCTGGCCATCGGCATCCGCCAGGGTGAGATCCACGGCGGCGCCGGTGCTGTGGGGGGGCGGGGTGAGCGGGTCAGCGCTGGGGGGGGCCCAGAAGCGGCCCACCTCCGCCACCACGGCGTCGACGGCGGCTCCCGATTGGTCCGGGTCGATGCCACGGCGTTCGCACTCCCAACGGATGGCATGGCACACCATGTGCTCTTGCACAGCCAGGGGGCGCCAGGCATCAAACACCGCCAGCCGCCAGTGCGGGTGGCGGCGCTGCAGCTGCGCTTGGGCCTCGAGCAACCGCTCGATCACGCCCTGACGCAACTGGAACGGCGACGCCCCATCGCCGTAGGGGGCGCCAGCGGCAACATAGGGGTGGGGTTCGAGGCGCAGCAGCCCAGGCGGCAGCGGCAACAGCGGCTCACCGTTGTCGACGATGGGAATGGGGCTCCAGGGGCGCAGCGGCATCAGTTGAGCCTCCCCCCCGCCGCCAGGCGGTGGCGTTGCTCCGCCAGCACCGCCGCCAGGGCCGGGGCCTGCAACAGCTCCGGATCCTGCTGCAACAGCTCTTGGGCCACGCTGCGGGCGAGCTCCAATACCTCCCCATCTTCGGTGAGGCTGGCCAGAGCCAGATCCGGCAGACCGCTCTGGCGCGTGCCGAGCACCTGACCGGGGCCCCGCAACCGCAGGTCCATTTCCGCGATCTCGAAGCCGTCGGAGGAGCGCACTAGCACCTCCAGCCGTTGGCGGGCCACCGCCTGACGGCTGTCGCACAGCAGCAGGCAATGGGAGGCGGCCGCCCCGCGGCCCACCCGCCCGCGCAGCTGGTGCAACTGGGCCAACCCGAAGCGCTCGGCATGCTCGATCAGCATCACGCTGGCGGCGGGCACATCCACCCCCACCTCCACCACGGTGGTGCTCACCAGCACCTGGCTGCGGCCTTCAGCGAAGGCGGTGATCGCCGCCTGCTTGTCGGCGCTGGAGAGCCGGCCATGCAACAGGCCCACGCTGAGGTCGGGGAAGACGTGCCGGCTCAACTGGTCGTGCACTTCAACCGCCGATCGCAGGTCGAGTTTTTCCGACTCCTCCACCAACGGCAGCACCACATAGGCCCGCTGGCCCAAGGCCACCTGCTCGCGGATCAGGTCGTAGGCCTGCTGGCGATCAGAGGGCGAGAGCAGACGCGTGCGGATGGGGGTGCGTCCCGGCGGCAGCTCATCGATCTGGCTCACCTCCAGGTCGCCATGGAGCGACAGGGCCAGGGTGCGGGGAATCGGCGTGGCCGTCATGGTGAGCAGGTGGGGCTGCAGCCCCTTGTCGAGCAGCCGGTTGCGCTGGTGCACGCCAAAGCGGTGCTGCTCATCCACCACCACCAGACCCAGCCGCTGGAACTGCACCGGGTCCTCCAGCAGCGCGTGGGTGCCCACCAGCATCTTGAGGCTGCCGTTGGCCAGGTCGGCGAGCAGCGAACGGCGGCGGCGCTGGGGGGTGGAACCGGTGAGCAGGGCGCAACTCACATGCAGCTGGGGGAGCCACTCGCACAGCTTGCGGTAGTGCTGCTCCGCCAACACCTCGGTGGGGGCCATCAGGGCCCCCTGGCAACCGGCCTCGATGGCGGTGAGCAGGGCCGCAATCGCCACCACGGTCTTGCCGCTTCCCACATCCCCCTGCACCAGCCGTGCCATCGCGCGGTCGCGGGCGAGTTCGGCACGGATCTCGGCCAGCACGCGCGTCTGGGCGCCGGTGAGCGGAAAGGGCAGCAGCTCCAGGAAGGCCTTGAGCAGGGCGCCGGCCGGGGCCTGCAGGGGTGGGGCGGGCCGGCTCACCAGGGCATGGCGCCGCTGCAACATCCCCAGCTGAAGCAGCAGGAACTCATCAAAGACGAGACGGCGACGGGCGGCGCTGAGGCCAGCCT
This sequence comes from Vulcanococcus sp., assembly GCA_044360095.1. Taxonomy (GTDB): domain Bacteria; phylum Cyanobacteriota; class Cyanobacteriia; order PCC-6307; family Cyanobiaceae; genus Vulcanococcus. The sequence goes on from JBIKKZ010000027.1 coordinate 6,551, forward strand.
GGTGGTCGGGCAGGTGGATCTGGCGCAGGGCCTCCCCCAAGGACAACAGCTGCAGCCGCCGGCGCAGCGGATCCGGCAGCGGATCGCCCCAACCGGCGGCGGCCTCCACCACCGGGCGGATCAGGGTGCGCAGGCGGTCGGCGCTAAGCCCCTCGGTGAGGCCATAGACGGGCAACAGGCGGCCGATCTGTGCGCTGCGCACGGGGGCCGACGGGCTCTCGAGCACCTCCATCAGGGGATCCTGAAAGGCGGGCCCGTAGGGGGTGTCCTTCACCAACCCGCTCACGGCCACGGTGGCGCCGGGTGGGTACTGGCGTTGTTGCAGCTTCAGCCACCCCGGTGAAGCAAAGCGTTTGCCCGCAAAAAACTTGGACACCTTCAGGCGCCCCGTGACATCCACAAGTTGCAGTTCCAGGATCGAAAGGTTGGGGTTGCGGGGGCTGGTGAAGCCGTGGCTTCGGCGCACGGTGGCCACGATCGTGGCGGTGCGCCCAGGCTCCAGGGACGCAATGCGCACGAGGTTGGCGTAGTCGAGGTAATCACGGGGGTAGTAGCGCACCAGGTCGCGCGCCAACCAAAGGTTGAGGGCCGCCAATTTGGCGGCGGCCTTGGGACCCACGCTGCGGAGGTCCGCGAGGGGGGTCTCGGGGCGGATGCTGCGCTCCGCCGCCAATGCATCGGCACTGGGCACCAGCCGCAGCCGGGGTGGGGCCACCGGCGATGGCGGCTCCAGGCTGCGCTGCAGCTCGTGCAGCAGTTGGCGTGTGCGTCGCACCACCGCCTGCCGCTGGGCTAGGCCCAGATCGCCGTAGACCACGAAGCGTGCGGCCAGTTCCGCCAGCTGGGCCACCTGGCCGGGGCTGCAGCCGCTGGGCGGCTCGCCCAGCTCGCGGCCCAGGAAGGCGTGGAAGGGTTCACGGCGTCCCTGCAGATCCGTAAAGCCACGGTCGGCCTCTAGCAACAGCGCCTGCTGCAGGGGCCTGAACCACGCCTCCGGGCTCAGCGGTTCTCCGGCGGGGTCTGGGGTGGGGCCGTGTCCTGGAACCACTGTTGCTCGGCTTGGAGCGCCCGCAGCCGGCGCTGCCAGCCGCCGTAGCGTTTGGCCATTGTGCGCAATGTGCGGCGGCGCTGCTCGAGCCGCTTGCGGCAACTGCGCAGCCGGGGCTGCTCAAACTCCAGATCCCCCTGGCGCAGCAGCAGGGCTAACACCTGGGTGGGCATCGACGCCTCCAGGGCGTGGCCCTCCGGCACAGGCAGGGGCAAGCGCAGCAGGTTGGCAGGGGCTGGCAGGGCCTCAAGCTGCCCATCCAGCACCGCATCCAGCAGCCCCATGGGCAAGAGGCCCTGGGCCAGGCCCACCCGCAGCAATTCCACATTCACCGCGTGGGAGAGGTTGCGCAGGCGCCGCCTCAAGGCCCCATCCAGGTGGGTCCACCAGCGCAACTGCAGCAGGGGATCACGGGGCACGGTGGTGGCCGTGACGCGGGGGTCAGGGCCCGACGCCAGCGGCGCTGAGGGCTCCTCGGCCTCGGTGCCCAGGGCGGGCTCCTGGAGTTCCTCAGACACCATCTGGAACAGCGACTGCATCAGGCGCAGGCTGCCGGAGCCCTGGCCATCGGAACCCTCGGTAGCCGTTGGTGGGGTTGAAGGCGCTGGGGGGGGGGTGTGGGGTGTGGGTGGGGTTGGGCTGGCGCTGGCGGGCTGCCGCAGGGCTGGCAACCCGGGCACCCCCTGTTCGAACAGGTCGGCCGCCAGGGGGAGATCCAGGCTGAGGTGCACCGACTGCTGGCCCGACTGGTCATCTGGGGCATCACCCTCCTGCAGCAACCGCTGCAGCAGCTGCTGTTGGCTCAAGCGGTGGCGGCGGTGGTGTCGCCGCTGTAGCTGGGCCGCTAGGCCCATCAGCTGCTCCACGGTGAGCAGGGCATTGCAGCGCTGCACCAGGGCCTCAAGCCGCCGTTGGAACGCGCGGCGGCTCGCCGGCGCCAACTGGCTGTAGCGCTCGGGGGCCACCTGGGTGGCCAGATGAAAACAGGCCTGCTGCACCGCGTGCAACAGGCCTTCGCGGAGCACCTGCAGGTACAGGGCCAGATCGCGGTAAAGCTCCGGGGTGAGTTGCTCCTGCTGCGCCAGCAGCAGATCGCATTGGCGCTGGGCCTCGTCGAGGGGCCGGGCGTTGGGATCCAAGGATCAGGATTTGGCGTTGCGGCGCCGCATCAAGCGGCCTGCATGGCGGCCACTTCAGCGGCGAAGTCCATTTTCTCCACCTCGATGCCCTCGCCGAGGTTGAAGCGCACGAAGCGACGCACCTGAATGTTCTCGCCCACCTTGCCGGCCACCTGCTTGACCATCTCTTCAACGGTCATGCCGCTGTCCTTGATGTAGGGCTGATCCATCAGGGCCATTTCCTTGAGGCGCTTGCCGATGCGGCCCGCCACGATCTTCTCCTTCATCTCCTCCTTCTTTCCGGCCAGGTCGTCGCGGCCCATTTCGATCTGCTTCTCACGCTCCGCCACATCGGCGGGAATGTCATCCACCTTGACGAAATCCACGTTGGGGCAGGCGGCGATCTGCATGGCCACGTTGCGGATCAGCTCCTGGAAGATCTCACCGCGGGCCACGAAGTCGGTCTCGCAGTTCACCTCCACCAGCACACCCACGCGGGCGCCGGTGTGGATGTAGCTGCCGATCGCCCCTTCGGCGGCGGTGCGGCCCGATTTCTTCTCGGCGGAGGCGATGCCCTTCTGACGCAACCACTCGACGGCCTTCTCCTTGTCGCCGTTGGTTTCGGCCAGGGCCTTCTTGCAGTCCATCATCCCTGCGCCGGTCATGTCGCGCAGTTCTTTGACGAGCTTGGCGGAAATCTCAGCCATGGGTGGGGAGGAAATCGAGGGTGGTGAGAGGTGAAGGCTCAAAAGGCCGGGAGCTCCCCCGCAGGGAAGCTCCGCTGAAACCGTTCAGCCGGGGGATGGGGATCAGGCGTCAGCCTTCCTCGTCGTCGTAGCCGCCGCGCTGGTCACCGGCGCCGTGGCGGCCTTCGTTGATGGCATCAGCCAGGCGACCCAGCACCAGCTGCACCGAACGCACGGCGTCGTCGTTGCAGGGGATGGGCACGTCGCAGAGGTCGGGATCGCAGTTGGTGTCAAGCATGGACACCAGGGGGATGTCGAGCTTGCGGGCCTCGAGCACGGCGTTGGTCTCCCGGCGCTGGTCCACCAGCACCACCACATCCGGCAGGCGACGCATGTTCTTGAGGCCGCCGAGGTACTTCTGCAGGCGTTCGAGCTCGCGGCGCAGCACAGCCGCTTCCTTTTTGGGGCGCATGGCGATCGCACCGGAGGACTCCATGCGCTCCAGATCCTTGAGGCGGTCGATGCGGGCGCGCATGGTGGTCCAGTTGGTGAGCATGCCGCCCAGCCAACGCTGGTTCACGTAGGCGGCGCCGCAGCGGGTGGCCTCCAGGGCGATCACTTCCGAGGCCTGCTTCTTGGTGCCCACAAACAGGAAGCGCTTGCCGCTGCGGGCGGCACTGCGCACCCACTTGTAGGCGTTGTTCATGCAGACGGCGGTCTGCACGAGATCAATGATGTGAACGCCGTTGCGCGCGCAGTAGATGTAGCGCGACATCTTGGGGTTCCAGCGGCGGGTTTGGTGCCCAAAGTGGGCACCCGCCTCCATCATTTCGGCGAGGGTGACTACGGCCATGGTTGTGGTGGGTTTCGGGTTTGCCTCCACCTGCCAGGGACGCGTTGCCAGAGGGGCAATCGCCGTCACCCGAAACGTGCAGGTGTGCGGTGTGAATGAACACTTGCACCCTACCAAACGGCGCTGCTGGACTCAGCTCAGGCCGGCGGCCCGGGCCTCCGCGTAGAGCGCCCGCACCCCGATGCGGTTGAGGGGCAGGCGCAGCAGCTCCATGGCCAAGCCGGGCTTGCCCCGGTGGATCAACCAAGCCAGGAGAGGCCGCAGGCTGCGTTCGTTGAGCAAGCCCCCGAGGGTGAGCAGCTCCCAGAGCAGCTGATGCAGGGGGGTGAACTGGATGATGAAGCGCACCCGGCGGGTGGGGTGCTTCCGGTAGAACACCAGCCCCATTTTGGCCCGCTGCCGCTCCACCTCGATCAGCCGAGGCACCTGATCCAGGCTGAGGGCCGGATGCCAGTGGTAGCCCACCGCCTCCGGGCAGCGCACCAGCACGACCCCCATGCGCCGCAGCCGCTCCCCGAGCTCCAGGTCCTCCCATCCGTAGAGGCGGAAGCGGGTGTCGAACAGACCGCTTTGCTCCAGCACGGCCCGGTCGATGGCCACATTCCCGGTGGCGAAGTAGGCCCAGGAGAGATCCCGCAGCTTGTGGGGCTCCTTGGTGGGGTGCTCGAAATTGGCGGTGTTGATCACCGCGCCGTAGGTGAAGCAGAGCCGGTCGCCACGCTCCTCGCAGCTCTGCTGCAACCGGCGGGCGTGGCAGAGCAGAAAGTCAGCGGTGACCACCAGGTCACTGTCGATGAACACGATCACGTCACCGCGGGCGTGCTCGACGCCGCGGTTGCGCCCCTCCGCCGGGCCGCCATGCTCCTGTTGGATCAGACGCACATGGGGCAGGCTCCCCCCCTCCCGCGCCAGCCAGGCCACGGTGTCGTCCGTGGAGCCATCGTCCACCAACACCACCTCATAGCCGCTGATCGGTGCCTCCAACCGCTGCTGCTCGAGGGCCTGCAGGCACTTCTGCAGGATCGGAAGGCGGTTGTAGGTGGGGATGACAACGCTCAGGAACATGCGGCTGATCCGATGGCGGGCGGTGGGCCTGGAGACAAAAAGGGGGACCCCTCAGGATCCCCCCCACGGCATGGTCAGACGAACCGCGATGGACTGTGACGCAGCCGGCGGCTGCGGATCAGTCGGCGGCTCCGCCATTGTTGGCGGTACCGGTGACGCCATTGCCAGCACCCTCACCACGCCCATCGTTGCGGAGCTTGCGCTTCTTGAACTTGCGGGCGTAGGCGCGGTTGCGCTCTTGCTTTTCCTTCTTGAGGTTGCGGCGTTTGGCCATCGAAACGGCGGTGTCGGTTGGAGATTCACTCCACCCTACTGAACGACGGTCGTGCCATCGCTGGGCGTCAGGCGCTTGAGGCGACCGTCCTCCATGCGCAACAAACGGTCGGCGATGTCAAGGATGCGTGGGTCGTGGG
>JBIKKZ010000192.1:0-3671 GCA_044360095.1 Vulcanococcus sp.
AGGACATGACCACCGCCTCGGAAGTGATCTACGACGTGGTGGATCCCGAGGCCAACATCATCGTGGGGGCCGTGGTGGATGAGCGCCTCGAGGGCGAGATCCACGTGACCGTGATCGCCACCGGCTTCGAAGGCGGCGGCAGCTACCGGCCCGAGCGGGCCCTGGGCAGCTTCCTCAGCAACGCCTCTGGCGACAGCGAGCCCGCCGGGGCCGCGATTCCGTCGTTCCTGCTGAACCGCCGTCAAGGCTGATCGGCTCAACCGGCGCCAGAGCTGAAGCAAGAGGGTGACCCGGAGTCCACGCCTGCCTGGAGCATCCCGTGTGGCTGCTCCCTTCCGGTCCTGACCAGATTTGGGCGTCCGGGCCGCGTGGGTCCGAGTCGAGCGGATGCTAGCAATGGGCCACGGCCGCAAGGGAGCTCACGGCGTGCGACCCGCTGATCTGCGCATCTGCAAGCAGGAGGGGCGTCCGATCGCGGTGCTCACCGCCTGGGATGCCCTGTCGGCAGCCCTGGTGGAAGCGGCGGGCGCCGATGTGGTGCTGGTGGGCGACTCCCTGGCCATGGTGGTGCTGGGCCACGCCACCACCCTGCCGGTGACCCTCGAGGAGATGATCCTGCACACCCGCGCCGTGGGGCGGGGTCTGCAACGGCCTGCGGAGCAGCGGCCGCTGATCATCACCGACCTGCCCTTCCTCAGCTACCAATGCGGTGCCGATGACGCCGTGGCCGCCGCCGGCCAGGTGCTCAAGGACAGCCCCGCCGCCGGCGTGAAGCTGGAAGGGGCCGAGCCGGAAACCCTGACGGTGGTCGACCGCCTGGTGCGCAGCGGCATTCCGGTGATGGGGCACCTGGGGTTGACGCCCCAGGCGGTGCATCAACTGGGCTACCGCCGCCAGGCCAACGACCCGATCAGCCAGGAGCGGCTCAAACGCCAAGCGCGCGACCTGCAGGCCGCCGGCTGCTTCGCGCTGGTGCTCGAGCACGTGCCCGCTGAGCTGGCGGCCGACCTCTGCGCCGAGCTGGTGATCCCGGTGATCGGCATCGGTGCCGGCGACCGCTGTGATGGCCAGGTGCGCGTCACCGCCGACCTGCTGGGCCTCAGCGCGCGCCAGCCCCCCTTCTGCCCGCCGCTGCTGGCGGGCCGCGAACTCTGCATCGATGCCCTCAGGGGCTGGGTGGCGGGTCTGCAGCCTCAGGGGGCCCCCAATCCGCCCACCACGCCATCAGCTCCCGCAGCACCGCATTGCTGAGGGCCAGGCCCTCCGGATCGCTCAGGCGCCAGCGGGAGCCCTCCCGCAGCAGCACCCCCGCCTGCCGGTAGGGCCGCCAGGCCGCCTGCAGGGCCGCCAGGGCATCAGCCCCCACCCCAGCCGCCGCGGCCAGGGCCTGCAGGGCCACCCCCTCCCGCCGCCGCAGGCCCACCAACACCCGTTCGTCGAAGGGGAGACCCGGCCCCAGGGCGGCATCGGCGGCGGGAGGGCCGTTTGGGGGGGCAAGCTGCTGGGCCAGCCAGGCGCCATAGGCCTCCCGGCTGCGGGGCCTGGCCTGGCGCCGGCCCCAGGGGGCCGCGGTGGCCCCGAGCCCGAAGCCCCACCAGCCCGCACCGCTCCAATACACCCGGTTGTGGCGGGAGGCGTGGCCAGGCCTGGCGTAGTTGGACACCTCGTAATGGCCGTAGCCGGCGGCCGCCACCGTGCGCACCGTGCACTCCTGCAGATCGGCGGCCAGGTCGTGCTCGGGCAGATCCAGTTGGCCGCGGCGCTCCAGCCGCTCAAACACCGTGCCCGGCTCCAGGATCAGGTCGTAGATCGACAGGTGCGGCGGCTCCAGGGCCATGGCCTGCCGCAGCTGCTGGCCCCAAGCCGCGAGGGTCTGCCCCGGCAGGGCCTGAATCAGATCCAGGCTCCAGCTGCCCAGCTGGCCGCTCCCCTGGGCCGCCCGCAACCAAGCCGCCGCCTGCAGGGCATCGGCGCGGCGGTGGCGTCGCCCCAGCTGCTCCAGCACCGCATCATCGAAGCTCTGCACCCCCAAACTCACCCGGGTGATGCCCGCCGCCAGGTAGCCCGCCAGCCGCCCCTCATCAAAGCTGGCGGGGTCGAGCTCCAGGCTCAGCTCGGCGCCGGGGGCGATCCCAAAGCGGTGGCGCAGGGCCGCCAGCAGCTCCCGCAGCTGATCGGGCGCCAGCAGCGACGGCGTGCCGCCCCCCACATACACCGTGGACAGCGGCGGCCCGGGGGTCGACGCGGCGATCTCCTGCAGCAGCTGGGCCAGGTAGTGGGCGATGGAGGCGCTGCCGGGCTGGCCCGGCGCCGCGCCGGCCCGATCCCCCAGGGGCACCACCGGGAAATCGCAGTAGAAGCAGCGCCGGTGGCAGAAAGGGATGTGCAGGTAGGCGCTGCGCGGCGGCCAGCCCGCCCCTGAAGGCCGGTTACCTCCCCGGGCCAAACCCCCCGGGATGGGGCATGCTGCCTGTTCAGAGATCGCGGCAGCCACAGCACCAGCCATGGTGGACAGCCTCATCCTGGTGCTCTTCGTGGTGTCCGGCGCCGCCGCCGGCTGGCTGGGGGTGGATCTGCTGCCGGAGCAGCAGCTGATCCGCATCCAAAACCTGGAGCAGCTGAGCTGGATCCTGGGGGGGGCCGGCGCCCTGGCGGGGCTGTTGGCGGGCGTGGTGTTCCAGCGGCTGCGGCGCCGGCTGATGGAGCAGGTGCGCAGCATGCCCACCGACCTGCTGGTGAGCCGCGCGGTGGGTCTGATCCTCGGCCTGCTGGTGGCCAACCTGTTGATCTCGCCGATCCTGTTCCTCTCGCTCCCCTGGGAGCTGGTGCTGGTGAAGCCCCTGGCGGCGATCGCCGCCAACGTGTTCTTCGGGGTATCGGGCTACAACCTGGCGGAGGTGCACGGCCGCACCCTGCTGCGCCTGTTCAACCCAAGCAACGCCGAGGCCCTGCTGGTGGCCGACGGCGTGCTGATGCCGGCCAGCGCCAAGATCCTCGACACCAGCGTGATCATCGACGGCCGCATCCGCGGGCTGTTGGAGTCGGGGTTGCTGGAGGGGCAGGTGATCGTGGCCCAGTCGGTGATCGATGAGCTGCAGGCCCTGGCCGATTCCAGCAACACCGAGAAGCGCGCCAAGGGGCGCCGCGGCCTCAAGCTGCTGAGCGACCTGCGGGAGCGCTACGGCCGCCGGCTGGTGGTGAACACCACCCGCTACGAGGGCAATGGGGTCGACGACAAGCTGCTCAAGCTGGCGGCCGACACCGGCGGCACCCTGCTCACCGCCGACTACAACCTGGCCAAGGTGGCCGAGGTGCAGAGCCTCAAGGTGATGAACCTCAGTGAGCTGGTGATCGCCCTGCGGCCCGAGGTGCAGCCCGGCGATGAGCTCAACCTCAAGATCGTGCGCGACGGCAAGGAATCCCACCAGGGGGTGGGCTACCTGGAGGACGGCACGATGGTGGTGGTGGATGGTGCCCACGGCCGCAGCGGCGAGCGCCTGGCGGTGACGATCACCGGGGCCCTGCAGACCCCCACCGGCCGCATGGTGTTTGGGCGGCTCGATGGCGGCGAACCGATGGAGGCGAGCAGCGGCCGCAGCCGCGGTAAATCCGCCCCCAAACGGTCCACCAAGGGCGATCAGGACAAAGCCAACCCCCGCTAGGCTCCCGCT
>JBIKKZ010000028.1:0-11600 GCA_044360095.1 Vulcanococcus sp.
GTGCTGCAGCCGTTGGCTCAGCCGGGTGTAGCTGATCACCACCGCATCGTCTCCCAGCCACCGCAGATGCGGCCGGGCCATGGTCACCGTCACCGGTGATGGTGTGCCATCGCCACCGGGCAGCTCAAAGTAGTAGCGGTGGAAGGGCAATCCCTCAACGAGCACGCCGTTGGTTTCAGCTTCGAAGCAGGTGAGGTCGTCGCTGCAGTGCTCGGTGTAGGTCGCCCAGTCGCCCCGCACCACGCTCTCCAGCAGTTGTTGGTTGAGGTGGAGGATTTCGCGATCGCGCTCACTGTGGGCCATGGCCTGGTTGCAGCTGGCTGTAATCGCTGATCCTCTCAAATGGCCCGCTGTCGCGGTTGGGGTTCCCCGGCCTGTCGCTCAGCAGCACCGCCATGCCGGCCCCATGGGCCGCCTCCAGTTCCGCCAGGGCATCGCTGATGAACAGCACGCCGCTGGGTTCAACCCCCATCGCCTTTGCGATCTGCCGGTAGCTCTCGGGCTGCTGTTTGGCGCCCACGCGCGTGTCAAACCAATGGTCAAAGAGGCCGCTGAGGTCACCGCTGTCGCTGTGGCGGTAGAGCAGCTGCTGCGCGGGCACCGACCCCGAGGAGTACACCGCCAGTTGCAGCCCTGTGCCGTGCCAGCGCCGCAGCGCCTCGGCCACATCGGCAAACAACGGAGCCGTGATGGCGCCACTGCCGTAGCCGTCGGCCCAGATGCGGCCCTGGAGGTCTTTGAGGGGGGTGAGCTTGATGTCGTGGTCGATCAGCCACTCCATGTAGGCCACCAGATCCCCTGCGGTGCGCAAGGCCTGCGCCTCCGGGTGGGGATCCTGCCGCCAGGCCGCCTCCACCTCCTGCAGCAACGCCGCCACCGCTGGCTCGGTTCCGTGCCGCTGCAGATAGGGGCCGAGGGCCTGGCGGGCATAGGGGAACAACACCTCTGCCACAAAGCTCACCGGGCAGGTGGTGCCTTCGATGTCGAGCAGCAGATGGGTCAAGGCCATGGCAGTTGCGGCGTTCAGGCGGTTGGGGCCGGGGCGATGGCCCCCAGCAGCAACTGCCGCCAGCGCTGCTCCAGCAGAAACTCCAGGATCTCCAGGTGCCGCTGTGCGCTGGGCAGGTCGTCGCCCCAGGCATAGAGCCCGTGGCCGGCGATCAGCAGCCCCTGCGGCGCTGCCGGCAGCAGGGGGGTGGCCAGGGCGGAGAGGCGTTCGAGGTTTTGGTCGTTGGCGAGCACCGGCACCCGCACGCTGCAGGCATGGGTGTCGACGCCCGCCAGCCCCTTGAGCATCTCCAGATCGCTGAGCTCGAGCTGCCCGAGGGGCAGGGCCCACTGGGAGAGCAGCGTTCCGGCCTGGGAGTGGGTGTGCAGCACCGCACCGGCCCCGCAACTGGCCACGATCGCCAGGTGCAGGGCCGTTTCGGCGCTGGCGCGGCCCTCGCCCCGCACCACGGTGCCATGGCCATCCACCTCAATTAGCTGCTCCGGGGGCACGGCCCCCTTGTCGACACCGCTGGGGGCCATCAGCAACCGCAGCGGTTGGCGCTGCAGCACGCAACTGAAATTGCCGCCGGTGCCCTCGCACCAGCCGCGCCGGTGGATGGCGGCCATGGCGTCGCTGAGCCCCTGGGCGGCGACGGAGCGGGCAGGGCTGGTGGCCTCGGTCAAGGGTGCAGGGGCGGTGGCGCCATCAGCCAGCCTGGCAGGTGGGGCACCAGTGGCTGCTGCGGCCCGCCAGCTTGTCGCGGCGCAGGGGGGTGCCGCAGACGCGGCAGGGTTGGCCGCCGCGGCGGTACACCCAGGCGGCGTTGCCGTAGTTGCCGTTGGTGCCGGTGAGGTCGCGGAAGTCGCTGAAGGTGGTGCCGCCGGCGCCGATGCTGGTGGTGAGCACCTCCACCAGGGCCGCGTGCAGGGCCTTCAGTTGCTTGGCCTTGAGCCTGCGGCAGGGCGTGTGGGGGCTGATGCGGGCCATGAACAGCGCCTCATCGGCATAGATGTTGCCCACCCCCGCCACCAGCGCCTGATCAAGCAGGGCCGTTTTGATCGGCCGGTTGGAGCCGGCCAGCCGCTCCCGCAGGTGGGCGGGGCTGAACGCCGGGCTGAAGGGTTCGGGGCCCAGCCGCCGCAGGCCGGTGATCACCGCCTCCAGGGGTTGCTGCGGCGGCACCCACCACATTTCGCCGAAGCTGCGGGTGTCCACGAAGCGCAGCTCCTCGCCGGCGGGGTTCCAGAAGCGCACCCGCGTGTGGCGGCAGGGCTCGGTGGGGTTGGCCATCCACAGGAACTGGCCGGTCATGCGCAGGTGCACCCCCCAGTGGCCGGCCCCCTGGCCACCGCGCTGGAGCTCGGCCATCAGGTATTTGCCGCGCCGGTGCCAGGCCGTGACCGTGCAGCCCTCCAGGGCACTGCAAAACAGCTCCGGCAGGGGCGGTGCGGCGATGGCCCGGGCCCGCAGCACCTCCACCCGGGCCACGGTGAAGCCCACCACCTGGCGCTCCAACCCGCGCCGCACGGTTTCAACTTCGGGCAGTTCGGGCACGGCGCGCGCAAGGGGTGCAGCAGCCTGTCACAACAAGATCCCCGACCTGGGGGCAGGCCGGGGATCGGGGAGGGCTGGGGCTGAGGGCCGGATCAGGCCTTCTCGAGCTCGCTCTCGGAGAAGTTGTTGGTGTTGATGCCGCCTTCGGAGCCGCTCACGCCGTTGTAGTTGACCTTCTCGAAGCGCACCACCACCGGGTAGCGGATGCCGGAGGTGTCGATCGAGGCGACGGTGCCGACTTCGTTGAACCAGTAGGACTCAGGACGCTTGATGCGCACCTTGTCGCCGCGGGAGATGGCCATCGCTGCGCTGGAAAGGGGTGGCTGTCACAGGGAATGTACCTGCGGTGGGTCGGGGTTCCGGCGGGCCGTCACGAAACGTGGCACCATCGACCTCCCCTGAGCGATGCCCCATGGCCGAGGCCCCCTCCTTCAGCCTCGACTTGCCCGATCCCGAGAGCGACAGCATCAGCTCCATGGAGTTTCTGGCCCGCATCGAGGAGGCCTGGGCCATCTGCGACCGCTTCGACCTGCAGACCGAGATCTGGCGCGGCCGCATCCTCAAGGCCGTGCGCGACCGGGAGCGCCGCGGCGGTGAGGGCCGCGGTGGGGGCTTCCTGCAGTGGCTGCGGGAGCAGGAGATCAGCAAGACCCGCGCCTATGCCCTGATCCAGCTGGCGGAATCCGCCAACCAGATGCTCGGCGAGGGGGTGCTGGAGGAGAGCAGCGTCAACAACTTCTCCAAACGTGCCTTCATGGACACGGCCCAGGCCGATCCGGAGGTGCAGCTGATGATCGGCGAGGCGGCCAACGACGGCCAGCAGATCACGCGAAAGCAGGTGCGGCAGCTCACCGATGAGTTCACCGCCGCCACCAGCCCGCTGCTGCCGGAGGAGATCCGCCAGCGCACCGCTGACAACCTCCTGCCCCCAAGGGTGGTGGCTCCGCTGGTGAAGGAGCTGGCCAAGCTGCCGGAGGAGCAGCAGGAAGACCTGCGCCAGGTGCTGCGGGATGAGCCGGAGCTGGAGCGGGTCAAGGACGTGACCAGCACCGCCCGCTGGCTGAGCAAGGCCTCGGAGGCGGGCCTGGCGGTGCGGGCCTTCCAGCAGGGGGAGCTCGACCTGGAGAAGGCCATGCAGGAGGCCCTACGCCTCGATGCCCTCGGCCTGCTGGCCGATGCGGTGGGCCAGGCCCAGGCGCTGGAGTCGGCGGTGCTCAAGCTGCACACCAGCTGGCGCCGGCTCAACGGCCTGCAGGAGCGGCTGTGGGTGGAGAGCGGCAGCAGCACGCCCCACCTGCGGGAGTTGCTCAACGCCCTGCAGAGCCTCAGTGGCAACACCATGCGCGTGTCGCTTGGGGAGTTGGCGGGCGGCAAGCGGGTGCGCTTGCAGCTGGTGGAGGAGGCGCCGGATCAGCTGGAGGCGCCGCCGCTGCCGGTGATGGTCAAGGCCAGTTGAGCGGCCCCGATGCCCTCGAGCAGGCGCTGCAGACCCACTTCGGCTGGGGCGCCTTCCGCCCCGGCCAGCGGCCGGTGATCGAGGCGATGCTGGCGGGCCGCGATTGCCTGGCGGTGCTGCCCACCGGCGCCGGCAAATCGCTTTGCTATCAGCTGCCGGCCCTGGTGCGCGGCGGCCTGGTGCTGGTGATCTCGCCGCTGGTGGCCCTGATGGAAGACCAGGTGCAGCACCTGCAGCGCCGCGGCATCGCCGCCGCCTGCCTGCACCGCGGCCTCGATCCGGCCCGCCGCCAAGATCTGTTGCTCAGGCTGCGCCAAAACCGTCTGCGGCTGCTGTATCTCGCCCCGGAGCGCCTGCAGGTGGAATCCACCCGCCAGCTGCTGGACGACCTCCGGGACGACGGCCGCCTGGTGGGGGTGGCCATTGATGAGGCCCACTGCATCAGCGCCTGGGGCCACGACTTCCGACCCGATTACCGCCGCCTGGGCATGTTGCGCCGCCTCTGCCCGGGGGTGCCGCTGGTGGCCCTCAGCGCCACGGCGGCCCCGCGGGTGCGGGCCGATCTGATTCGCCTGTTGGAGTTGCGGCGCCCCCTGATCCAGGTGCGCTCCGCCCGCCGCGACAACCTCGCCTATGCCATGCGCCGCCGGCCGGAGGAGCCGCTGCCGGAGGTGCTGCAGGCCCTGGAGCAGGCCCGCGGGGCCGTGTTGATCTACGCCCGCACGCGCCGCTCGGTGGAGGCCTGGGCTCGGCGTCTCAGCCAGGCGGGGGTGGAGGCGATTGCGTACCACGCCGGCATGGATCCGGAGAGCCGGGCCCTGGCCCTCACGCATTTCCAGGAGCACCCGTCGCCGGTGCTGGTGGCCACGGTGGCCTTCGGCATGGGGGTGGACCGGCCCGATGTGGGGCTGGTGCTGCATCTGGATCTGCCCTCCAGCGCCGAGGGCTACCTGCAGGAATCCGGCCGTGCCGGCCGCGATGGGCTGCCGGCCAGGTGCTTGGTGCTGTTCCGCCCAGGCGACCGCACCACCCTGGCCCGTGCGATCCGCGCCGGGGTGCGCGATGCGGGTGACGACCCGCAGGAGCGGCAACGGGCGGAGCTGGCCCAGCAGCAGCTGCGCCGCATGGAGGCCGTGGCGGAGGGCTCCGGCTGCCGGGAGCAGGCCCTGCTGCTGGCGGTGGGGGAGTTGGTGCCCCCCTGCGGCCGCTGCGACCGCTGCCTGGCGCAGCCCGCCCTGGTGGATTGGTCGCAGCAGGCGGCGGCGGTGCTGGCCCTGCTGGAGCAGCGCAGTGGCCTCGACCTGCGCAGCCTCGCCGAGGAGCTGGCTGGGGAGCTGGCTGAGGCGGATGGCGACGGGGAGGAGCGCTGGCGCTGGTTGGCGCGGCGGCTGGTGCAGGAGGACCTGCTCAGCGAAAGCGATGACGGCAGCCAGAGGCTTTGGCTCAAGCCGGCGGGCCGCCGCTTCCTGCAGCAGCCCTGGAGCCTGAAGTTGGCGGCCTGATCAGCTGCCCTTGGCCTTGCAGAGGTCGTTGATCAGCTTCTGCTCGAAGTCGCTCTGGGGGGCATCCCAGGTTTTCCAGGTGCCGGACTGACCCGTGGCGTTGAGCCGCTTGGCGTTGCAGTTGATGGCCAAGTAGAGGGGCTGCCCTTCGCTGTTGAGGCTCGGGGCCACGAAGCTGCCGCCCATGGGCATCCAATTGGCCCAGTCCACCTGCAGGGGGCCGTAGGTGCGCCAGTCCGGTGAGGCGCTCTTGCCGGGCTTGGCCGCCACGGTGGTGGGTTTGGCGGCTGGCTTGGGGGTGGGTTTGGCGGCCACCACCGGTTTGGCGGCCTCCACAGGTTTCGCGGTTTCCACGGGTTTGGTGGTTTCAACCGGCTTCGTCGTTTCAGCCGGCTTCGCCGCCTCCACAACGGGTTTTGCCGCCTCGACGGGCTTGGTCTCAACCACAGGCTTCGCCGCCACCACCGCCGGCTTTGCGGCCGGCTTGGGCGCCGGTTTGGCCACCGCGATGGTCGCCGGCCGGGGCTTGGGTTTGGCCGCCACGGGCCGCGGGGTGGTGCGCAGTTTCAGGGTGGTGCCCACCACCACGGTGTCGGGATCGCTGAGGTTGTTGAGGGCCACCAGCCGCTCCATCGGGATGCCGTAGCGGTCGGCGATCACCGACAGGGTTTCGCCGCTTTGCACGGTGTGCTGCCGGGCCGCTTTGTTCACGGCAACGGCCGCACGGCGCGTGCCGCCGGCCCCGGGCACCTGGATGCGGCTGCCGGCCCAGAGGTCCTGGGGGCTGCGCAGGCCGTTGAGGTCCATCAGCCGCTGCACGCTGGTGCCGTAGCGCTCGGCGATCTCGGAGAGGGTTTCGCCCGCTTTCACGGTGTAGTTGCCGCCCCCCGAACCGGAGCCGTAGTTGGGGGCTGTGCCACCGCCGGGAACCCGGATGACGCTGCCGGCCCAGAGGTCCTGGGGGCTGCGCAGGCCGTTGAGCTGCATCAGCCGCTCCACCGTGGTGCCATAACGCTCCGCCAGCTCCCCGAGGGTGTCACCCGGCTTCACCACCGCCTCACCCGCCAGGCCCGGCAGGGGCAGCAGCAGGGCGAGGGCTAACAGGGCTGCGGAACGGCGGCGCATCGGATTTCACTCCCAATAGCGGAAACCTTACGGACCTCAGCCGTGGGCGCTAGCCCCCCTTTGATAAGGGCTGGCAATGGGTTCAGCGCAGCAGCGCCCGCAGCAGGGGCAGCCGCGGGCCGTAGGGGGGATAGCGCAGCGGCACATCCAGCTGGAACGGCCGCCGCAGCACGCTGCGGCGGTGGGAGAAGGTCTGGAAGCCCGCCTCGCCGTGGTAGGTGCCCATGCCGCTGTTGCCCACGCCGCCGAAGGGCAGCTCCGGCACCGAGGCCTGCATCACCACGTCGTTGAGGCACACCCCCCCTGAGCTGGTGCCCTCCAGCAGCCGCCGCTGGGCTTGCTCGCACTTGGAAAACAGATACAGGGCCAGCGGTTTGGGGCGGCCGTTGATCCAAGCCATCGCCTGCTGCAGGTCGTCCACCTCCACCACCGGCAGCAATGGGCCGAACAGCTCCTCCTGCATCAGGGGGTCGTCGGGGCTGTCCACCCGCAGCAGGGTGGGGGCCATGCGGCGCCGTTCCGCATCGCTCTGGCCGCCGAACAGCACCTGGCCGCGCTGCTGGGCCCCCTGCAGCAGACGCTCCAGCCGCTCGAACTGGGCCCCATTCACGATCGTGGCCAGATCGGGGGAGGTCAGGGGATCGGCACCGAAGCAATGCTGAATCCGCTCCCCCAGCCGTTGGATCAGGGGTGCGGCCACCCCCCGCTGCACCAGCAGGTAATCCGGGGCGATGCAGGTTTGGCCGGCGTTGAGGGATTTGCCCCACACCAGGCGGCGGCTGGTGACCTCCAGATCAGCATCGTTGAGCACCACCGCCGGGCTCTTGCCCCCCAGCTCCAGGGTCACCGGGGTGAGGTGCTGCGCCGCTGCGGCCATCACCAGGCGGCCCACCCGTTCGCCGCCCGTGAAAAAGATGTGGTCAAAGCGCTCCTGCAGCAGCGCCGCCGCCGCCGTGCCATCCCCCTGCACCACCTGCACGGTGCTGGGCTCAAAGGCGGCACTGATCAGCCGCTCCAGCAGGGCGGCGGTGGCCGGAGCGTGCTCGGAGGGTTTGAGCACGGCCGTGTTGCCGGCCGCCAGGACGCTCACCAACGGCTGCAGGCTGAGCAGAAATGGGTAATTCCAAGGGCCGATCACCAGCACGCAGCCCAGGGGCTCGGCGATCACCTCGGCCCGGCCCGGCAGCAGGCTGAGGGGCACGTGCACGCGTTTGGGGGCCATCCAGCGCCGCAGGCGTTTGCGCACCAGCGCGATCTCCTGGCGCACGGCCACCAGTTCGAAATAGGCCTCTACCTCCGGTTTGCCCAGGTCGTGGGCCAGGGCCTCGAACACGGCGGCTTCGTGGGCATCGATGGCTTTCGCCAGGCGGTCGAGTTGCGCGAGCCGCCAAGCCAGCGGACGGGTCTGGCCATCGCTCACCAGCCGGCGCTGGTCAGCGATTGGGGAGCGCAGCGGCATGGGGGTGGCTCTGGGTGCTGGACTCCTATTCCAGCGGCAGGGCGGCCACCAGTGCGGCGATGGCTGGAGCCGCTTCCACATCGGCCCGCAGCAGCAGCCCCGCCCCCGGCATCAGGGGGCGCCAGACCAGCTCAGTCGGCGGGCTGGCGGTGGCGCCCTCCGCTGTCAGCACGGCCAGATCAAGAATTCGCTGGCGCAGCAGATCGGCGATCAGTCGCTGGTCGCTGCAGCTCTGCGGCAGTGGTGGCGGAAGCAGTGCCGGCAGGTTGGTGGCGCCGGGGGGGGCGGCGCAGCTCAGCCAACGCAGTTGAAAGGGGCGTTGATGCAGGCGCAGCCATTGGGAGGCCAGCCGCAGGCTGTTGAGCAACGGTTGGTTGGCCTGGGCCCGGTAGCGGCCATCGGCCTGTTTGCTGAACTGCAGCCCCAGTCGATCGCTGACGCGCCGATAAAGCCTTGAGATGGAGCTCTGATCGCGCTGGGTGAGGGCTGCCACAACGCTGGTGCTGGGGGCCATCTCCAGCAGGTCCAGCACCGGCAGGCCGTCGAGAAGGATGTCGGGCAAGCCTCGACTGCATCTACATGGAACCTATGTGGAATCTGCATGCGCCAGGCCGCAGGCTCAATCCCCAGTAGTGGGTAGGGCCCCAGTAGTGGGTAGGGCCCCAGTAGTGGGTAGGGATGGAAAGCGCAGCCGCAGCAGTGCTCCGCCGCCAGGGCTGCGCTCGGCCTCCAGGCTGCCGTGATGGTTGTCCATGGTGGTGCGCACCACGAACAGGCCCAAGCCGCTGCTCGTGGCTTTGCTGCTGTTCAACGGTGATGTCTCCAGGACATCCGCCGGCAGGCCTGGGCCGTTGTCCTCCACCTCCAGGCACCACTGCGCTTCGGCCTTGCTCAGGCGGATGGCGATCCGCGGTGCGGCCCGCCGCTGCCCCTCGAGGGCTTCGGCGGCATTGCGCAGCAGATTCACCACGGCGATCTGGATCTGGGCGGCGTCGCCATGGATCCAGGCGGGGTCCTCGCTGCTCTCCAAACCTGTGGTGTCGATGGGCACCTGGGCGGTGATACCGCTGGAGCGGGCGTAGAGCACGGCGCTGAGGGCCACCTCCCGCAGGTCGAGCCGTTGCGGTTCGGTTTGCACATTGCGCAGCAGGGCGCGCATCTTCTCGATGGTCTTCACCATCCGCTCGGCTTCGCTGCGGATGGCTTGAAGTCGCTGGCGCATCGGTTCCGCCAGGAGTTGGGCATCGTCGCCGCGCTGTTGATCCAGAAACAGCTGGCTGTTGAGCAGCAGCACGCTCAGCGGCTGGTTGATCTCGTGGGCCACCGCCGCCGCCTGCAGACTGCTGCGCAGCTTGTCCTTCAGCAGGGCCAGGGTCTGGGCGTCGCGATAGCGCTCCCGGTCGCGGGCCTGCTGCAGGTTGCGGGTGAGCGCGTTGTAGCGCGCCACGAGGGTGGCAATGGCCCGATCCAGGGCCAGCAGCTCCTCACCGGCGCCGGCCGTGATGCCGCTCTGCAATGGCAGAGACGTGGGTTCATCTCCCTGCAGCAGGCTCTGGCTGAGCTGTTGGGATGCCGCCTGCAGCTGGGCCAGCGGCCGCAGCAGGGTTCGGATTTGCCGGCTCACCAGCACGGCCGCCGCCCCCAAGGCCAGGGCGGCGGCAGCCAGCCCCAGGGTTGTGCTGCGTTGGGCGGCCTCGGTGCTCGGGTCCGCCTCGAGGGCGGTGAGCAGAATCCACCGGAGCCCTTCCGCCCGACCCCAGGGGGTCGCTTGCAGGGTGTAGTTGCGGCCGTCGATGCGCAGTGGGCGCGGTGTCTGGCCGGGGCTGTCGCTCTGCGCCCGCAGCTGCAAGCCGCCGCCGCTGCGGGGGACGAAATATTGCTGCCGCAGGGTTTGCGCCAGGGTTGAGGGCAGCTCCTGGAGGTTGGCTCGCTGCACCCGTCCGCCCTGTTGGCGCAGGGTGAAGCGGGGGATGGAGCTGGCCACGAGGTTGCCGTTGGGTTCCACGATCAGCGCCAGCCCCCGGCGATCACGCCAGACCCCCTGCAGCCACTGGCTCAGCTTGCTGAGCTGAATGTCGACCCCCACCACCCCCTCCAGCCGGCGCCCGGGGCCAAAAAGGGGCGAGTTGTAGGAGATGGAGAACACCTCGGGCTGATCTTCCCAGGGGTAGATCGCGCTCCAGCTGGGGCGGCCCGCCTTGGCGGTGTTCGTATACCAGTCCTCCTCATGGGTGGCCGCCATGCCCGGAATGCGTTCCAGCAGGGCGCCGCGCTGACCGCCGGGCCCGAGGGCGTAGATCGCCATCGATCCGCGGCCACTGCGGGTGGTGTCTTCATTGAGCAACAGAGCACCGGTGCCGGTGCGCTCCATTCCGATGAAGGAGCCATCGGCCGTGCCGAAGTTGATGTAGTCCACCGGAAACACCTGCATCTGGCGCCAGAAGCGCTGCCGCAGGGTTTCGAAGTCTGCGGGGCTTTGGTGGCCGTACTGCAGATCCAGCAGGTTGAGCCGGTTCAGCCAGAGGGGGTAGCTGAGTTTGCCGGACAGGGCGGTGGACAGCTCCACCAAAGAGGCGTTCTGGCGATAGAGCTCACTGGTGGCCAGGCCGCTGCGGCGCCCCAGGCTGAAGCTGAGCAGGCCGAAGCCGCCGGCCGCCAGGAGCAGCTGCAGGCCGCTGGTCACGGCGATGCGGTTGGCGAGCCGCTTGAGCATCAGCTGCCCTCCGGCTCCACGGCCCAGCGCCCCAGCAGCGAGGCTTGTCGCACCAGTTCCGCCCCGCTGATCCCCAGCTTCTGGGCGATTTGCTTGCGGTGGGTCTCCACCGTGGCCACGGAGAGTTCGGCCGCTTTGGCGATCTGCTTGTTGCTCAGCCCCTGGCCGATCAGGGCGTAGATCTGTTGTTGGCGCTTGGTGAGGGTTGGCAGGGTTTGGCCCAAGCAGGCCTTCACGGTGGTTTGCAGCTGGCTGAAGGCGGCGGTTTTGTCCACCACACCGCAGATCACGCTGCGCAGTGGGGTCGGGCAGATGAAGCTGGCGGCCTGGCCTGAGAGCACCACCACCCGGGCGGCGTGATGGCGAGCGGCCAGGGCCTCGGCCACCACCAGCCCGTCACCATCGGGCAGGGCCAGGTCAAGGATCAGCAGATCCGGCGGGCTGGGGCCATTGCAGTGCTCCAGGGCTTGCGCTTGGCTGGTGGCGATGCCGCACACCTCCAGCCCCGGTGTGGCCTCCAGCAGGGAGCACAGCAGCTGGGAAAACATCAGCTGGTCTTCCACGATGAGGCAGCGCCTCAGCGGTGCTTGTGGATCCGTCATGCCCTGTTGATCGCCTGTGCAGACGCTTGGGTTGGCGGGAGAAAGCCCTTGACGAGACTTGAACTCGTGACCTCTCCCTTACCAAGGGAGTGCTCTACCGCTGAGCTACAAGGGCATGTGGAAGGTGGGCCGGGTTGGCTTGCTTCTAAACCCTTGCGGTGCAGTGATTTTGAGTTGGCGCATTGATTTTACCGCTCC
>JBIKKZ010000193.1:0-3618 GCA_044360095.1 Vulcanococcus sp.
GCTGCTGGCGGACAACCGCTTCGCTCGCCACCAATACGAGATCCTCGAAGCCCTGGAGTGCGGCATCGAGCTGCTGGGCACAGAGGTGAAATCGATCCGGGCCGGCCAGGTGAACCTGCGCGATGGTTTCTGCCTGATCCGCGGCAGTGAACTGCAACTGCACAACGTGCACATTTCGCCCCATAGCCACGCCGGCGCCTACTTCAACCACGAGCCGCTCCGCACCCGCCGGCTGCTGGCCCATGGCCGGGAAATCGAAAAATTTCGGGTGGCGGTGGATCAGAAGGGGCTCACCCTGGTGCCCCTCAACCTGCACCTCAAGGGGTCATGGATCAAGGCCACCGTTGGCCTGGCCAAGGGCCGCAAGCTGCACGACAAGCGCCAAGAAGAGCGCCGCAAGCAGGACATCAAGGACGCCAAGGCGGCCATCGCCCGGCTGTGATCAGTTGGCGGCCGGTGGGGCTGCCGGGGCCTCTGGCGAGACACTGGGCTGGCTGGGCGCCGGCCGGGATGCAGCCGGCACCACCGGATCGGCCCGCAGCGACAGGGTGAGCAGCGCCGGCGCCAGGCCCTCGTTGGTGATCAGCAGCTGCACCGGCGAGCGGTTCACCGCCGGCAGGCTCACCACCCGCAACGGCCCTCGGGCCTCCAGCACCTGGCCATCGGCACCGAACACGCTCATCTGCATCAGCGGCGAGCCGTTCACGCCCAGCACCAGGCGGCTGGAGGCTGGCAATCGAATCGGGAACACCCGGGCCCCGGCCGCCGGCACCGACGCCGACACCACGTTGGTTTGGCCCATGCGGGCCTGAATGGCTTCAATGCTCACCTTGGCCAGGGCCTGCTCCGCCGCCGCATACCAGAGTTGGCGGAAGGGCTCGGCGGGAATGTCACTCCCGGAGCGGCCGGGCAGCAGATTTTGGGCACTGCCCGACACCAGCTGCTCCACCACCTGCGGGCTGAGCCCCTTGGCCACCAGCGCCCCCTGGCGGCGGCGCCAGTCGCCGGCACTGAAGCCCCCCAGGCGGGTGCGCAGCTCCAGTGGCAATTGCTCCACGCGGCTGAGCCAGTCTTCGGCGAGCTCGTTCCACACCTTGCGCAGGGGGGCGTCATCGAGGCTGTCGCTCGGCAGGCGGCCGCCCCGCTCCGGGTATTGGGCCAGCAGGCTGGCGTCCACCAGCTTCAGAAACCAACCGCGCTCGATCTGAAGGGCCCGCAGGCGGTTGAGCAGCTGCTGGCGCTGATCAACCTCCGCCGGCGGCAGGCTGCTGGGCAACTGCAGGGTGGGGCTGGCGGTGGGGTTGGTCACCCGGCCGCGGTTGAGCACCAGCCACGCCAGGCCGGTGCCCAGCAGCAGCGCCGCCACCAGGGCCACCACCACGGGGATCAGCCGACCTTCCGCAGCCTCCTCCTTCAGCACCTGGCGCTCCTGCCGGCGGCGCGTTGGCGACACCGGGGTGCCCACCGCCACCTTCGGCAATTCCGGGCTTGGGGACGGCGCCAGGGCCACGGTGCGGTCGGCACGGGCCACCGGGCCGGTGGTTTCGGGCATCGGCAGCGCCTGCAGGGCCTGCAGGGCAGCGGACGCCGAGGCAAATCGCTGGCCTGGATCCGCACTGAGCAGCCGCTCCAGGGCCGCCCGCAGCTCCGGCAGCCCATCGAGGGCCGCCGGCCAGCGCCAGGCCAGGTCGCTGGGATCCAGCAGCTGGGCGGGGGGCTCACCGCTCAGCAGCACCAGGGCGACCACGCCAAGGGCATGCAGATCCATCCAGGGCTGGGGGGCCTCGCCGCGGGCCCGCTCCGGGGGCGCATAGCCGGGGGTCACGCCACCGGGGCCGATGTCCAGCAGCACGGGCAGCCCATCACGCTCGCGGCTCAGCAGGTTGGCGGGACAGAGGTCGCCATGGCAGATCCGCTGGCTGTGCAGCGCCGCCAGGGCCGGCAACAGCCGCCGCAACAGCAGCACCACCTCGCCAGCGCCGAACACCAGCTGGCGCTCGGCGCGTTCCTGCAGCAGCTCGCCGTAGCTGCGGCCCTCCTGCCACTCCCGCGGCAGCCACAGGTCGGATCCAGCCTCCCCAGGCTGCTCGATCAGCTCCCCGAAGCGGGGCACCTGCGGATGCAGCACCCCCTGCAGCCGCGGCCACAGGGCCCGGTATTGCAATTGGAGATCCGCTTGCGCGGCCCCCAGCTGCCGCAATGCCACGGGAGCATCACCAGCCAGCTGGTCTGCGGCGCGCCACAGCTGCCCCTGGGGCCCCTCACTGAGCCGTTGCTCCAACCGGTAGCGGCCACCGATCAGCTGACCCGGTTCGGGTGCAGGGGATGAGGAGCTCTCCAACGCCGGCAGGGTTCAGGCTGCGCGCACAGGTTGCTGCAGGCCCTTACCCCTCAGCCACTCCCCGTCATAAAGACGTGACCGATACCGATCGCCGCTGTCGCACAGCACCGTCACGATCGTGTGCCCCGGGCCCAGGCGCCGGGCGGTTTCCACCGCCGCGGCCACGTTGATGCCCACCGAACCCCCCAGGAACAACCCCTCGCGCCAGAGCAGGCCGTAGATGGTGTCGAGGGCCCGCTGGTCGTCGATGCGCACGGCGTCATCCACGGGTGCCCCCTCGAGGTTGGCCGTCACGCGGCTGTTGCCGATGCCCTCGGTGATCGAGCTGCCCTCGCTGACAAGCTCACCCGATGTGGCCCAGCTGTGGAGGGCGCTGCCGTGGGGGTCCGCCAGCACGCAGCGCACCTGGGGGTTTTGCTCTTTGAGATAGAGGGCCACGCCGGCGTAGGTGCCGCCTGTGCCCGTGGCCGCCACCCAGGCGTCCACCTGGCCGCCAGTTTGCTTCCAGATCTCCGGGCCGGTGCTGCTGAAGTGGGCGCGGCGGTTGGCGAGGTTGTCGAACTGATTGGCCCACACGGCGCCAGGGGTTTCAGCGGCGATGCGACCCGACAAGCGCACGTAGTTGTTGGGATCGCGGTAGGGCACCGCCGGCACCGTGCGCACCTCGGCCCCCAGGCTGCGAAGCAGGCCGATCTTCTCGGCCGATTGGGTGTCGGGAATCACGATCAACGCCCGGTAGCCCCGGGCATTGCAGAGGTGGGTGAGGCCGATGCCGGTGTTGCCGGCGGTGCCCTCCACCACGGTGCCGCCGGGCTGCAGCAGCCCCTGCTCTTCCGCCTCCATCAGGATCCCCAGGGCGGCACGGTCCTTCACAGAACCGCCGGGGTTCATGAATTCCGCCTTGCCGAGGATCTCGCAGCCGGTGGCATCGCTGAGGGCATTGAGCCGAATCAGCGGCGTGTTGCCAACGGCCCCCACGAAGCCGGCGGTGATGCCCGGAGAGCTGGCCAACATGGACGTCGTCGTGCGCGATCTGCCGTGGCGCGATCGTAGGGGCCGCCTCTAGGGTCGCCGCAGATGCCGCCGCCCGATGGCGCCCAGCGCCGGAGCCCAGCACGCCCTGCTCTCCAGGCTGATCGCGATCCGCAACCGCAGCGAAGCCCTGATCGCTGGCCTCGAACCGGAAGACCTCTGCCTGCAGGGCATGGCCGACGCCAGCCCGGCCAAATGGCACCTGGGCCACACCAGCTGGTTTTTTGAGCAGTTCCTGCTGCAGG
>JBIKKZ010000194.1:0-3604 GCA_044360095.1 Vulcanococcus sp.
CTCATTAATCACCTGCAGGTTGGAGCCATCGGTGAACTTGAGGTAGCCCTGAATCGGATAGGTGGCGCTCACCGAGGAGTTGGCGGTGAAGAAATACTTGAAATAGCTGTAGGGCTGGGTCACGAAGAAGTCCGTGTTCCAGTTGGGGCGGCTGAAGGGCAGCGGGTTCCCGGCGCTGATGGTTTTGGTGATGATCGGAGTCACGCCATTCCCGCCCACCGGCGAGAGGAACTGGCAGCTGGCCGCAGACGCGGGGGCGGCAGCCGTGAGCATGCAACCGCCGATGCAGGCGGCGAGTGCGGGCAGCAGCTTGGTCATGAACAGGACAAACGGTTCCCCTGAATTGTGTAACAACCCCGGGGACCGCAGCGGATGTGCTGAAAAATTTTGGAGTCGGCCGCTCAGGCAACCGCGACCCACACCCCAACGGCGACGCATTGGTTCAGCTGGCTGCAACAACGGCCCTCGGCTGGCATCCTGACGGCACGGAGCCAGGGGTGATGGCAGGGCAAGGGGTGCGCCTTGATCGGGGGCTGGTGGGGTTGACCCTGCTGGCGGGCGCCTCCATGAGCATGGGGTTCATCCAGCTGCTGGCCGGCCCGCTGGAAAACGCCGCCAACCTGAGTGTGCAGGTCTTGGCGGTGCAGACCACCGCCATCGCGGCGCCGTTGGTGATCACCCTGCTGCTGCTGCTGCGCGATGGGCCGGCCCTGGTGGCCCTGGGCACCCGGCTGGCACAGCGCCCCCCCGGAGCGCTGCTGCGCCGCTGGCGGCACCAGGCCACACGGGTGGTGCCCACGGCCCTGGCCCTGCTGCCCTACCTGCTGGGCTCGGCCATGGTGTCAGCCACGCTCACCAAACCGGAGCTCAGCAGCCTCGTCGAACTGCAGTTCCTGGCGGGCAACCTCCACCCGGCCATCCTGGCGCTCAGCCTGCTGAAAACCGCCCTGTTTTCCGCCCTGGTGCTCGGCATCACCCTCGCCCAGGGCCGCCGCTCCCAGCGCCTTCGCATGGAACCCACCGCCGCCCTGTCGCGGGCCATCAGCCTCTCAATCGCCGTGGTGCTGGGGCTCGACCTGGTGTGGGTGCTGTTGCTGGATCCCAGCATCAGCGGGGGGGGGATCTGAGCATGGCCAGGGCCCGCCGCCGCCCGCTGGATCTGGAGCACTGGGGCCTGCTCGGTGGCGCCGCCGGCCTGGTGGCGCTGTTGGTGCTGGGCATGGGCACGCCGCGCAACTGGTGGACCCGCAACCTGCAGCTGAACTTCCGCACCTACAGCGCCGCCGGCCTGCAGGAGGGCATGGCGGTGAAGATCTCGGGCTTCCCTGTGGGGCGGGTGCAACGCATCAGCCTGCTCAACGACGCCCAGGTGCACGTCACCATGGAGGTGGCCGCCAGCCGCGGACCGATGGTGGGGCGCCGCAGCCGCGCCACCCTGGCCCAGGACGGCCTGCTCAACCAGCCTTACATCGCCATCAGCCCCGACCTCACCGACCTGGGCAACCGCGACCCGCTCAGCTCCGGCGACAGCCTGATCTTTGAAAGCAGCCCCGACATCGCCACCCTGATCAAAGGGTTGGCCGCCAGCCGGGTGCCGCTGCAGCAGATGCTGACCCGCGCCGCCGGCCTGGTGGAACGGCGGGTGCCCCGCTCCCTCGACCAGCTGGACCGCACCCTGGGCAGCGGCGAGCGCTTGGCCACCCTGCTGGAGCGGGAGGTGGTCCAGGGCTCCGGCGCCCTGCAGGGGCGGCTGACCCGCGCCACCGACAACCTCGAGACCACCCTCACCACCCTGCAGAGCACCTTGCTGGAGATCCAGAGCCTGGCCCGCAGCAGCAACAGCCTGTTGCGGGGCATCCAGCGCAGCTGGCTGATTCAGCTGCTGGAGCCCGCGGACGCCCCCGGGGGGTCCCCGGCGATCAAGCCGTCACCAGCGTCGCCTGGCGCCGCAGCGAAGCCGGCAATGGGATGCCCAGCTGGCGCGCCGTGCCGGCATTGAGCCAGAGGCGGGGCTGGCCGGGGGGCTGAATCGGCAGGTTGGCCGGCGAGGCGCCCCGCAGGATCTGGCCCGCCAATTCCCCGGCCCGCTGGCCATCCCGCAGCGATCCCCAGCCCACCACCGCCAGGCAGCCGGGCACACCGGCGTTGTCCGGCTCATCCGCCAGCAGCGGCAGACGCGCCTGCAGGGCGAGGCGCGCCAACTGGGCAAAACCCTGCAGCGTCACGTAATCCTCCACTTTGATGAGCGCCTGCACCCCCTGGCGCTGGAGCTGGGCAAACGCCTCCGGCAGGTCGCCAACCGCCGTGACCGGCTCCCGCACCAACTGCAACTGTTGCTGCACCACCACCTGGGCCAGGCGCTCGGCATCAAAGCTGGCGTTGGGTTCGGCCGGGTTGTAGAGCAAGCCCACCTGCTGCAAACCGGGCACCAGCTGCTGGGCCAGCCGCAGCAGAGGCTCCACCGCAGTGGCGGTGACCGTGCCGGTGACGTTGGCCCGATGCTGGGTGGCGCTGCCGCCGGCACCGGCCCCCCAGGGGTTGGCGCAGTAGCAAAACACGATCGGCAACGTGATGGGGGCGGCGGCGATGGCGGCCTGCAGCGCCGGCGTGCCGATCGCCACCAGCAGGTCGACATCGGCGGCCACCAGCGCGTCCGCCAGCCGCCGGCAGCGCGACGGACTGCCCCCCGCCTGGCGCACCAGCACCTGGAGGTTCTCCCCGGCGCGGATGCCCATGCCCTCCAGGCCCCGGAGCACCCCCAGGCGGGTGATCTCCACCGCCGCCTCCGGCACGTACTGGAGCACCCCCAACCGCCAGGGGCCGGCCGCACCGGGGCGCCGCCGCCGCGGCTGGCAGGCCAAGAGGGGCGCCAGCGCGGTGCCACCGGCGGCGGCGGCCAGCAGCCTCAGGCTGGTGCGGCGGCTCAGGGGCACGGACCGGCCGCGCTAGCGCACCACCTGGTTGGCGCGGGCCACCAGCGGCGGCGGCAGGGTGACACCGATGGCGCGGGCGGTGGCCTCACTCACCAGCAGGTCGGTTTTGGTGAGGGGTTCAAAGGCCATCTTGGCGGGGGATTCCCCCTTCAGCACCCGCACCGCCAGCCGACCGGCGGCCATGCCGTCGTCGCGGTAGTTCCAGCCGATCACCGCCAGGCAGCCCGGCAGCTCGATGTCGGGGGGATCCACGGAGTACACCGGGATGCGGTTCTCCAGCCCCACCTTGCAGATGGAGGAGAAGGCCTGGATGGTGGCGTAATCGCCGATCTTCACGAAGGCCTCCACCTTCTTCTCCGCCAGGGCCTGGGCGGCCTGCAGCACCTCGCCGGAGTTGGCCACCGCCTGCTGCAGCACGGTGATGCCGCGGGCCTGGGCGGCCTTGCCCAGGATCTTGGCCTCGTATTCGGAGTTGGGTTCGCCGGGGTTGTAGATCAGGCCCACGGTTTTGAGGGCGGGGCTGATCTCGCGGGCCAGATCCAATTCCTCCGCCACCGGGTTGGTGCCGATGGTGCCCACCACGTTGGGGCGGTGTTGGCCCACCCCCCCGGGCGGGGGGGGGGGGGGGGGGGCGCGGGCGGGGGGGGGGGGGGCGCCGGGGGGACGCCCCC
>JBIKKZ010000195.1:0-3603 GCA_044360095.1 Vulcanococcus sp.
CCGTGGATGCCCCATTCGTCGGTGAATTTGCCCCCCAGGTTGCCCAGGTTGCTGCCGCCGTAGCGCTCCGCATCGGTGTTGAACACCTCGGTGTAGAAGCCGCTCACCGGCACGCCGATGCGGTAGTGGGAGTGGCTCTGGGGGGTGAAGTTGGCCACCACCACCAGCCAGCGGCCGGTGGTGCTTTCGCGCCGCATGAAGCTGATCACGGAGTGGCGGTTGTCGTTGCAATCGATCCACTGGAAGCCGTACTGGTCGAAGTCGTCGCGCCAGAGGGCTGGCTCCGCTTTGTAGAAGGCGTTGAGGTCGTCCACCAGCCGCTGCACCCCCTGGTGCGGAGCGTGCTGGAGCAGGTCCCACTGCAGGTCGCCCCAGACGTTCCATTCCGCCCGCTGGCCAAACTCCATCCCCATGAAGATGGTCTTCTTGCCCGGGTGGGTCCACATGTAGGCCAGCAGGGCGCGCACGTTGGCGAACTTCTGCCAGTCGTCGCCCGGCATTTTGTGCAGCAGGTTGCTCTTGCCGTGCACCACCTCGTCGTGGCTGAGGGCGAGCATGAAGTTCTCGGTGTACGCGTACCAGATCGAGAAAGTGACGTTGTTCTGGTGGAACTGGCGAAACCACGGATCCAGCTCGAAGTAATCGAGCATGTCGTGCATCCAGCCCATGTTCCATTTGAGGTTGAAGCCCAGACCCCCCATCTCGGTGGGTTTGGTCACCATCGGCCAGGTGGTGGATTCCTCGGCGATCGACAGGGCCCCTGGGAAGTGCTGGAACAGCACGTGGTTGGCCTGCTGCAGGAATTGCACCGCCTCGGTGTTCTCGCGGCCGCCGTGCTCATTGGGGATCCATTCGCCGTCGGGGCGCAGGTAATCGCGGTAGAGCATCGAGGCCACCGCATCCACGCGGATGCCATCGATGTGGAACTGCTCGAACCAGAACACCAGGTTCGCCACCAGGAAGTTGCGAACTTCGTTGCGGCTGTAGTTGAAGATCAGCGTGCCCCACTCCTTGTGCTCGCCGATGCGGGGGTCGGCGTGCTCGTAGAGGTGCTGGCCGTCGAAGAAGGCCAGGCCGTGGGCGTCCTTGGGGAAGTGGCCGGGCACCCAGTCGAGGATCACGCCGATGCCCTCGGCGTGGCAGCGATCCACAAAGGCCCGGAATTCATCGGGCTGGCCGAAGCGGCTGGTGGGTGCGTACCAGCCGGTCACCTGGTAGCCCCAGGAGCCATCGAAGGGGTGCTCCGAGAGGGGCATCAGCTCGATGTGGGTGAAGCCGCGGGCCTTCACATAGGGGATCACCCGATCCGCCAATTCCGGGTAGGTGAGCAGGCGTGCGCCGGGTTTGAGGTCGGCGGCGGGCACCGGCGGGCGGGGGGTGCCATCGGCTTCGATGTAAGGCTGGTCAGCGGCGGCGTGCATCCAGCTGCCCAGGTGCATCTCGTACACCGCGATCGGCTGGTCGAGCGGGTTGCGGCTGTCGCGCTCCTGCATCCAGGCGCCGTCGCCCCAGGTGTAACCCGCCAGGGGTTCCACGATCGATCCGTGGTTGGGGCGCACCTCGTGGCGGAAGCCGTAGGGGTCGGACTTTTGGTAGCAGTGCCCCGCCTGGGTGCGCACCTCGTATTTGTAGATCTCACCGGCTTTGAGGCCCGGCACAAACAACTCCCAGCAGCCCCCAAGCCGCGATTGCATCGGGTGGTGGCGCCCATCCCAGCCGTTGAAGTTGCCCAGCACCGACACACTGCGGGCGTTGGGGGCCCACAGGCAGAACATCACCCCGGCGACGCCGTTGCGGGTCACCACATGGGCGCCCATCCGTTCCCAGATGTGGTGGTGGTTGCCCTCGGCGAACAGGTGGCGGTCCAGCTCGCCCATCCATTCCTCGCGGAAGGCCCAGGGGTCGTGGGCCACGTGCTCGATGCCGCCGCGCAGCACGTGCACCTGGTAACCGCTGCCCGGGTCGCTCGGCACCTCGGCCTCGAAGATCCAGGGGTGGTGGGGTGTGGCCATGGGCTGGGCCGTGCCCCCCACCATCAGCTCCACCCGTTCCGCCTCGGGCATCCACACCCGCACCACCCAGTTGCCGCTGTCCAACGGTTGGGGCCCCAACACGGCGAAGGGGTGGTCGTGCCGGCACTCCGCCAGGCGCTGGGCATCGTCCACCATCCAGTCGAGCTGAGCCAGCACAGGTTTGAGCGCAGAAGCGTGGCTGGGAGCTTACGCCGGTTTTCCAGCTCCCCCGGGCTTCTGCCAGCAACGGCCTATCGAACTGGAGCGGGGCCCGCCGGGTTCTCGGGGAAATCCACGCCGATGATCTCGTTGGAGCTGTCGAGGATCACGAAAAGGTTGTCGCTGAGGCGGTTGAAGGCCACGTTCACCAACACCAGGCGCATGTCCGGGGTGCTCTCGGCCTCCACGGCCCGGCCCACCTTCATGAAGGTGCCGGTTTCGCGCTGCAGCTCTAACCATTTGGCCTGCAGGGCGGCGGGGCTGATCTCCTTCTGGAAGCTGGGGCTGAGGAAGCTGTGGGCGGTGATGAAGTTGCCCGTGCTGATGGCCTGCACAAACTGCAGGGCCACCTTGCTGGTGGGATCGTCGGCCCGGTCCACGTAGTAGCGCTCGATCTGCCCCTTGCCGTTGATCACCATGAACAGCACGCGGCTGCCAACGGCCGTGCGGATCTCGGCTTCCACGGTGCTGTTGTTGAGGCCGCTGCGCACGCTCAGCAGCTGGTAGCTGATCACCTTCGGTTGGCTCCGCATGGTGGCCGCCACCATCGACGGACTGCTCACCGCCTTGAGTTGATCGGAGAACTGGGCGAAGCGGGCGTTGGCATCGCCGGACTTGATCGCCTCCAGGATGCGCACGGCGGCGGCGCGGGCCTGCTCGGTGCTGAGGGCGGGCTTGGCGGCAGCTGGGCTGGCGGTGGCGGCGGGCTGGGCGCGCAGGGGGGCGGGCTGCAGGGCGGCCAGGCCTGAGCTCAGGGCTGTGCTGAGTGCGGTGGCGGCCAGCAGGCCAAGGGCGGCGGGACGGGCCTGGCGCAGCATCAGGGGGTGGGGAAAGCGGGCCTCAGTTTGCCCCAACCAACGGCCGCATGCTCAGCTCCGCATCCGCCAGCTGCAGGGCCACGCTGATCGTGCGGTGGTTGGGGCCGCTGCCCCCCAGGGGCTGGGAGCCATCGCCGGAGTTAACGGCGATCTGGGGCCAGGCCGCCAGCCCCAGCGACAACCGCAACCGCTCCCCGGGGCGCAGGTGCAGCAGCAGTGGCTGCAGCACCACCAGGCGCCGTTGCGGCTCGAGGCAGCTCTCCCCCAGGAAGCGCGCCACACCGGTGCTCACCTGCAGCACGGACCCATCGGCCCCCACCACCGAGAGGGCGGCGCAGAGGTCGAAGCCCGGCTGATCCGCCGCCGCGGTGATCTGCAGCTGTGGCTGCCCCAGCAGCTCCAGCGCAGCGGTGGCCGCGGTGCCGTTGAAGCAGGCCACATCGGTCCGCAGGTCGAGGTCGCCCCGCTCCACCGCACCGGCATCGAGCCCCAGATGGCCGCCGCGGCCGGGCAGGGGGCGCCAGGGGTCGTGCACCAACAGCACCGTTCCCTCC
>JBIKKZ010000196.1:0-3602 GCA_044360095.1 Vulcanococcus sp.
GTGGATCCACGTGGCCGACCCGAGCCGGCTTGTGGATCCGGAGTCACCATTGGACCTGGAGGCCCGGCGGCGCGGCAGCAGCCTCTACCTCGCCCGCGGCATCCTGCCGATGTTCCCGGAGTGCCTCTCCACGGGGCCGCTGAGCCTGCGGGCCGGTGTGCGTTGCGCCGCCTGGAGCACCTGGGTGGAGCTGGATGAGCAGGGCGCCATCAACGCCTGCGGATTGGAGCGCAGTTGGGTGCAGCCCACCTATCGCCTTAGCTATGCGGATGCCGACGACCTGATCGACCTGGCCCCCCCGCAGGAGGCAGATCTGGTGACCCTGGAGCAGCTGTTGCAGCGGCGTCGCCGCTGGAGGCTCGACCAGGGCGCCTTGCAGTTCGACCTGCCGGAGGGCCGCATCCGCAGCACCGACGGGGTCCCCAACCTGGAGATCACTGAACCCGGCCCCGCCCGAGCCATGGTGGCTGAAGCGATGATCCTGGCGGGCTCGGCGGCGGCCCAGTTGGCCTCGGAGCACGGTGTGGCCCTGCCCTTCCGCAGCCAACTGCCGGCGGAGTTGCCCCCCAAGGCCGAGTTGGAGGCCCTCGAGGATGGTGCCGTGCGGTTCGCCGCGATCAAGCGCTGCCTCAGCCGCGGCTTGATGGGCACCAGCCCCGCCCCGCACTTCAGCCTGGGCCTGCCGGCCTACGTGCAGGCCACCTCCCCGATCCGCCGCTATGGCGATCTGCTGGCGCAACGCCAACTGGGGGCCTGGAGGCGGGGGGAGCAACCCCTCGATGCCGAGGCGCTGCAACCACTGCTGGAGCAAGTGGATCCCGCCGTTCGCGAGGGAATGGCCATCAGCCGCGAGGACAACCGCCATTGGCAGCAGGTGTGGTTTGAGGCCCACCGCCACGGCCAGTGGCGGGCGCAGTTCCTGCGCTGGCTGCGCCCCCAGGACCGCCTAGGCCTGGTGCGGGTGGACGAGCTGGCCATGGATCTGGCGGCGGAGTGCCCGCCCCGCGTGGAGCCTGGCACCTGGCTATTGCTGCGGGTGCACCAGGTGGATCCCCTGCGGGATCAGCTCCACCTGATGGCCTCAGCCAGCTAGCCGCGATACCCGCAGCCAGGGGCCGGCGCTGTTGCGGCATCCGATCAGGGCCCCGTTGGTGGGGGCATCCAGGCGGTTCAACCAGCCACTGAGGCTGGGTTCAAGCGTGATCAGGGGCCAGCGCTCACCGGAGGCCAGCTCCAGGCTGAAGCCCCCCTGGCCATCGGGGATCACGGTGCCCCGCCAGAGGCGTTCATGCGGCTCCGCTGGCACCGAGGCACCGCTGTCGGCGGGCGATGCGGCCCCGCACCAACCCCCGTCGGCCCCAAGCTGTGCCGGTTCGTCGAGGATCGCGCGCTGGCGTGCCTGCCACGCGGGGTGGTGCCAGGGGGTGTCCCAGAGGGGCACCACCGCAGCCGGGGCGATGGGATCACTGATCAACAGCTCCTGCAGATCGCGCACCGGCAGCTGTGCCGGCGGAACGGCGTGCCTCAGAGCCAGGGCCGCCGCCGCACCCGCCGCCTGGCCAATGTTGAAAATCAGCGGTTGCAGGCGGGTGGCTCCGTTGGCCATGTGGCTGGTGCTGAAGCCCTTGTCCGCCGCCAGCAGGTTGTCGATCTCGGCGCTCAGCAGGGCACCGAAGGGGATGCAGAACGGTGTGCCGCTCCAGCGCCCGCCCCAACGGCAGCTTTTGGGGGCCAGGGGCCAATCGGGGCCTGGGTAATGGTGGTCGTTGGCGTAGTTGCCCACGGCCACTGAGCGGATGGCACCCGCCCCATCGGTGGGAAGTGCGGCCGTGGCCTGTCCAGTCGCCGTGGGCAGCAGCTGCAGTTCGGTGACCACCTCCAAACCCACCAGCCGCCGGCCCTCGCGCCAGTAGGGCATCAGGGCGAGCGGCGAGCCACCGGTGAGGGCCGACCGATCGTCGCTGTCCCCCGGGTAACAGCGGCCCGGTTGCAACCAACCGCCGGTGGCCTGCTGCAGGGCCGCCAGAAACGCCAGGCTGTGGTGCTGCATCTCCCGCTCCACGGCGGTGCGGACGGCCGGGTCGTGATCGAACAGCTGGGGGAGCTGGTGGTGCCAGTCGTTGCCGTGGAGTGGCCAGTTGAGCATCACCAGACCCCCCGGCAGGCGGCCGTAGGTGATCGTGCGTTCCAGGCCGAAGGCGTCGCTGGCCCCGGCAAACGGCGGCGCCAGCGGTGTGTTCGGAAACGGGGCGGGGGGTGTTGCCTCCAACTGGCCCATCACCACCCAGGTGGGCGACTGCACCGGTTGATGGGTGAAAAACGGATCGAGATCCAGGTCCTGTTGGGGGGGGGCGCTGGGCTCCATCCAGCGTTCTCGCGCTTCCCATCCGAACCGATGCTCGGCATCCGCCAGGGGGAACGTGTCCCCCAGGTCGCTGCCGTCGATCAGCAATTCCAGGCTGATGCGCACCGGTTCGCCGCCGCGGAGCACCCGCAGGGCCTCGATGCGGTTGCCGCGACGCTCGACCGCCAGCAGTTGCACCGATGACCACCACTGCAGCCGCGCTTCCTGGGCGCACCAGCGGCGCAGGATGGTTTCGGCGGTGGCGGGCCGGTAGCCGAAGCAACTCACCCAGTTGTGGTCAAGGCCGCTGGGTTCCTGGCGTTGCAGCTCCCGAAGAAAGGCCCCCCACAGGCCCGTCTGCCAGGGGGTCAGTTCGTTGCCATCGGGGCAGCACACGCCGGCGGCGCTCACCATGCCCCCCAACCAGGGCCCGGGGGTCAGCAGCAGGGTTTCAGCCCCGGATCGGGCGGCCTGCAGGGCCGCTGCCACAGCACCGGTGCCACCACCCCAGACCACGAGCGGGGCGGTCATGGCTTCCAGGGGCATCGCACCAGCGTCACGCCCGCCAAGGCTCGCAGCTCAGGGCCCGGGCGGGAAGGGCTGCGTAAGATCCGGCCGATGACCTACACCCTCACCACCCCGCTCTACTACGTCAACGACAAGCCGCATCTGGGTAGTGCGTACACCACCCTGGCCTGTGACGCATTGGCGCGGTTTCAACGGTTGATCGGGGAGCCGGTGCTGTTCATCACCGGCTGCGATGAGCATGGTCAGAAAATTCAGCGCACCGCTGAGGCGGCGGGCCTCAGCCCCCAGGCCCATTGCGATGCCGTCAGCGCCCAATACCGCGATCTCTGGCAGCGCTGGCAGATCAGCAACGACCGCCTGATCCGCACCACCGACCCACGGCACCGCCGCATCGTGGAGCAGTTTTTTGCGCGGGTGGAGGCCAGCGGCGACATCCTGGAGGGCCGCCAGCAGGGTTGGTACTGCGTGGCCTGCGAGGAGTTCAAGGACGACCCCGCCTCCGCCGAGGCGCCGGACTGTCCGATTCATCAACGGCCGCTGGAGTGGCGCGATGAGGTCAATCTGTTTTTTCGTTTGTCGCGCTACCAGCAACAAATCGAAGCCCTGGTCGCCCAACCGGGCTTCATCCAACCCGCCAGCCGTCGCAACGAGGTGGAGACCTTCGTGCGCCAGGGGCTGCGCGACTTCTCCATCTCCCGGGTGAATCTGCCCTGGGGGATTCCGGTGCCCG
>JBIKKZ010000029.1:0-11485 GCA_044360095.1 Vulcanococcus sp.
GAGCTTCGGTGAAGCCACGATCGAATACCGCTTCCCGATCTTCAGCATCATCAGCGGCGAGGTGTTCATCGACGGCGGCACCACCTTCGACACCCAGGCCAACGTGCCCGGCAACCCCGGCGGCATCCTGCAGAAGGCCGGCTCCGGCGCCTCCCCCGGTGCCGGTGTGATCGTCACCACCCCGGTGGGGCCCCTGCGTTTGGAGGCGGCCACCCAGAACTTCACCAGCAACTGGCGCTTCAACCTGGGCGTGGGTTGGAAGTTCTGATCGGCCGCCGATGAGCCCCTGGCCCCTCGACTACTCCCAGACCCATACCCTGGCGGCGCCGGTGGAGCGCCGGGGGGTGGGATTGCACAGCGGTGCCCAGACCCGGGTGCGCTTGGAGCCCAGCGACAGCCCGGGCTTCCACGTGGGTTGGCTGGATCAGGCCGGCGTTCCGCTGCAGCGGCTGCATCCGGATCAGGTGTGTGAAACCCAGCTCTGCACCGCCCTGCAGCTGCAGCAGCGCCGCCTGGCCACGGTGGAGCACCTGCTGGCGGCCCTGGCCGGGGTGGGCATCACCGCCGCCACCCTGCTGGTGGAGGGGGAGGAGATCCCCCTGCTGGATGGATCGGCCCAGCCCTGGGTGGAGGCCATTGCGGAGGTGGGTCTTCAGGCCCTGGGGGAACGGCCAGCGCCGGCACCCCTGGCGGCGCCGATCACCCTGCAGCAGGGCCAGAGCTTTGTGACCGCCCTGCCCAGCGACCGCCTGCGGCTGGGGGCCGCCATTGAGTTCCCCCAGCCCGCCATCGGCCGGCAGCTGTTCAGCCTGGAGCTCAGCCCCACCGCCTTTGTGGAGCAGATCGCCCCGGCCCGCACCTTCGGGTTTAAAGACCAGGTGGACCAGCTGCTGGCGGCTGGCCTGATCAAGGGCGGCGCCCTCAACAATGCCCTGGTGTGCGACGGCGACACCTGGCTTAACCCCCCCCTGCGCTTTGCGGACGAGCCGGTGCGCCATAAGCTCCTGGACCTGCTGGGCGACCTCGCCCTGGCGGGTTTGCCCCAGGCCCAGGTGTTTGCCTTCCGCGGCTCCCACGGGTTGCACACCGCCCTGGCCCGGTCGCTGGCCGAGGCCCCCTCCCCGGCCACCGTTTCCTGACCGCCTTGACCGACCCCTCGAGACCAACCGGGCCCGTGCTCACCAGCGAGCAGATCCAGGGTCTGCTGCCCCACCGTTACCCCTTTGCCCTGGTGGACCGGGTGATCGAGCACGACCCCGGCAAGCGGGCGGTGGCGATCAAGAACGTCACCTTCAACGAGCCCCAGTTCCAGGGCCATTTCCCCGGCCGGCCGTTGATGCCCGGGGTGTTGATCGTGGAGGCCATGGCCCAGGTGGGGGGCTTGATCGTGACCCAGATGCCCGACCTGCCCAAGGGGCTGTTTGTGTTTGCCGGCATCGATGGGGTGCGCTTCCGCCGTCCGGTGGTGCCCGGCGATCAGCTGGTGATCAGCTGCGAGCTGCTGAGCCTCAAGCGCAAGCGTTTTGGCAAGGTGAAGGCGCAGGCCACCGTGGATGGCCAGCTGGTGTGCGCCGGTGAGCTGATGTTCTCCCTGGTGGATTGAGGGTGCCATGACCAGCAGTTCCGCCACGGAAACCCGCATCCACCCCACGGCGGTGGTGGACCCCAAGGCCCGGATCGACCTGGGGGTGGAGATCGGGCCCTACGCCGTGATCGGGCCGGACGTCACCATCGGCGCCGGCAGCCGCATCGGCCCCCACGTGGTGCTGGATGGCCGCGTCACCCTGGGCCGCGGCAACCGCATCTTCCCCGGCGCCTGCATCGGCGCTGAACCCCAAGACCTCAAATACAACGGGGCCTCCACCGAGGTGGTGCTGGGCGATGACAACGCCATCCGCGAGTGCGTCACCATCAACCGCGCCACCCATGAGGGGGAGCAGACCCGCATCGGCGACGGCAACCTGCTGATGGCCTACAGCCATCTGGGCCACAACTGCCTGCTGGGGGATCGCATCGTGATCGCCAATGGCGTGGCGGTGGCCGGCCATGTGGTGATTGGCGACCGGGCCGTGGTGGGCGGCGTGCTCGGCATCCACCAGTTTGTGCACATCGGCACCATGGCGATGGTGGGGGGCATGAGCCGCATCGACCGCGATGTGCCCCCCTTCGCGATTGTCGAGGGCCACCCAGGCCGCCTGCGGGGTCTCAACCGCATCGGCATCAAGCGCAGCGGCCTCGGCGACCTCGATGGCGGCGCCCAGGCCAAGCAGCTGCAGGCGGTGTGGGCGGAGCTCTACCGCGGCGACGCCGTGCTGGCCGATGCCCTGCAGCGGGTGCGTCAACAGAGCCTGTATCCCCCCGCCGAGACCCTGGTGAGCTTCCTGGAGGCCTCGATCGGCCCCGGCCGCCGGGGGCCCCTGCCCGCCGGGCGCTGATGGTGCGGCTGCTGATCAGCACCGGTGAGGTGTCCGGTGATCTGCAGGGCGGGCTGCTGGTGGCCGCCCTGCGGGCTGAGGCCCAGGAACGGGGCTTGCCCCTGGAGATCGTGGCCCTCGGCGGCGAACGCATGCGGGCGGCCGGCGCCACCCTGCTCGCCAACACCACCCCGATGGGGGCCATCGGCCTGTGGGAGGCCCTGCCGCTGGTGCTGCCCACCCTGCGGGTGCAGCGGCGGGTGTCGCACTGGTTGCGCCGCACCCCGCCCGATGCGGTGGTGCTGATCGACTACATGGGCGCCAACATCAACCTGGGGCTGAAGGTGAAGCGGCGCCTGCCCGGCACACCGATCCTGTATTACATCGCCCCCCAGGAGTGGGCCTTCCGCGTTGGCGATGGCAGCTCCATGCGGCTGATCGGGTTCACCGATCGCATCCTGGCGATCTTTCCGGAGGAGGCCCGTTTTTATGGCGCACGTGGCGCCGATGTGACTTGGGTAGGCCACCCCCTGCTCGACACCCTCAACGAGCTGCCCGAGCGCTCTGAGGCGCGGGCCCAGCTCGGTCTGGCGGAGCATGAGCGGCTGCTGCTGCTCATGCCGGCCTCGCGGAAGCAGGAATTGCGCTATCTGTTGCCCCCCTTGGCGGCGGCGGCGGCGGCGCTGCAGCGCCAGGTTCCTGGGCTGCGGGTGATGGTGCCGGCCGGCCAGGCCGCCTTCGAACCGGTGCTGGATCAGCTCTTGGCCTCAGCGGGGCTGCAGGCTGAGGTGGTTCCGGCGGACACCGCCAACCGGCTGCGGCCCCAGCTCTATGCCGCCGCCGACCTGGCCCTCACCAAATCGGGCACGGTGAATCTGGAGTTGGCCCTGCGGGGGGTGCCGCAGGTGGTGGGCTACCGGGTCAGCCGTCCCACCGCCTGGATCATGGAGCACGTGCTGCGGTTTGATCTCGACCACATCTCGCCGGTGAATCTGGTGCTGGGGGAGCGGCTGTTGCCCGAGTTGCTGCAGAACCACCTCACCGCTGAGGGGGTGGTGGCTGAGGCGCTGCCGCTGCTGCAGTCGGAGCCGGTGCGCCAGCGGATGCTGGAGGGCTATGGGCGGCTGCGCCAGGCCCTCGGGGAGCCGGGCGTCACCCGCCGGGCCGCCGCTGCCATCCTGGATGCCGTGCCCGCAGCCCCACACCGATGATCCGTCCCCTGCGGCCTCTGCTGGCCCTGGCCCTGGTGATCGTCAGCCTGCTGGCGGTGGTGGCCCCGGCCCGGGCGGCGGTGGAGGAGGCGGTGTTGGCGGGGGGTTGCTTCTGGTGCCTGGAGCACGATCTGGAGCATCTGCCGGGGGTGCTGGATGTGGAGAGCGGCTACAGCGGCGGCCAGCTGGAGCGCCCCACCTACGGCCAGGTGAGCGCCGGCCGCACCGGCCACCAGGAGGTGGTGCGGGTGCGCTTCGACACGGCCCGCATCGCTTACTCCACCCTCCTGCGGGCCTACTGGCGCAATGTGGATGCCCTCGATGGGGAGGGGCAGTTCTGCGACCGCGGCAATTCCTACCGTCCGGTGATCTTCACCCGCGGAGAAGGGCAGGAGCAGCAGGCCCGCAGCAGCCTTCAGGCGGCGGCCCGGGAGCTGGGCCTGCCCCCGGCGGCCCTGCGGGTGCAGATCAAGCCCCTGCAGCGTTTCTGGCCCGCGGAGGGCTACCACCAGAACTACGCCGAGCTCAACGCCCTCAAATACCGCTACTACCGCTGGGCCTGTGGCCGGGATCGCCGCCTCGACCAGCTCTGGGGCCCGAGGGCCCGCAGCCGAGCGGCCTGGGCCGTGGCACCAATTCCGCGGAAAAGTTGAAGCCGCGCAGCGCCCAGATCGGGCGTTTTTGTGTGAGGGAGCGGGTTTCCGCCCTTTTTTCGCCCTGGAGAGGCAACTACGTTGAATCGGACTCGACTGCAGGTGTGTGTATGTATCTGCTGACGATTCGGGACGGTCTGGTGACCCGACATGTCGGCCCCTACGAGAGCCCCAAGCAGGCCTCCGACGACCTCGATCGGCTGCTGCACCACTTCGGTGAGCGGGCCCGCTGGCAGATCCATGCCCTGGAATCCCCGGAGCAGCTGCTGGCGTCACCCCCGGCGGCGGCAGCCACACCGATGGTGGCCCCCACGCGCCTGAAGACGGCCTCGGCGGCCTGAGGCTGAGGCCTCAGCCCTCGCGGGGCTCCCGCAGGCCGGGGTAGCCCCGCAGCAGGCCGCTTTCCACCATCAGACCCACACCGGCCACGATGGCGATCAGGCTGAGGGTTCCGTACCAGAACCAGGGGCCATGGGCCTGGCCCAGGCTCTGCAGGGTGCGCCGCTGCACCGCTTCCCCGAACAGGCAGAGGCCCGCCGGCAGCAGCAGCACCCCAACCTGGGCTTTGACGAACCAGCGGATCTTGCGGACGGCCATCGGCTCCGGCGGAGTGGTCTGGGGCGCAGCCTAGGCCGGTCCGCCAGCGCGCACCCAGTTCACCAGTGTGCGCACCCCGAAGCCGGTGGCGCCGGCCGGGTCGAGTCCACGGCCCTTGTCGCTCCACACGGTGCCGGCGATGTCCAGGTGGGCCCAGGGCACGGCGGGGTCGACAAAGTCTTGAAGAAAGAGGGCCGCGGTGATCGAACCCCCGGGCCGTGGGCCGGTGTTTTTCATGTCGGCCAGGCCGCTCTTGAGTCCGTCGCGGTAGGAGGGGCGCAGGGGCATCCGCCAGAGCGGCTCACCCCCCTGGGCGCCGGCATTGATCAGCCCCGCCGCCAGGCCATCGCTGGGGGACCAGAGGCCAGCGATCTCCTCGCCGAGGGCAATCACGCAGGCGCCGGTGAGGGTGGCCAGATCCACCATGGCGTCAGGCTCAAGCTTGGAGGCGTATACCAGGGCATCCGCCAGGGTGAGCCGCCCTTCGGCATCGGTGTTGTTGATCTCGATCGTTTTGCCGTTGGAGGCGGTCACGATGGCGCCGGGGTGAATGGCGCCCCCGCTGATCATGTTTTCGCAGGCGGCCACCACCATGTGCACCTCCACGCCCTCGGGCTTGAGCTCGCCGATGGCACGCATGGCCCCCAGCACCGCCGCGCTGCCCCCCATGTCGTACTTCATCATCTCGATCTGGGAGCCGGCGGTTTTGAGGTTGTAGCCGCCGGAATCGAAGGTGAGCCCCTTGCCGATCAGCACCAGCCGGCGCTGCACCGGGCCCGCGGGCCGGTAGGTGAGGTGGATGAATTTGGGGGGGAGATCGGAGCCCTGGGCCACCGCCAGGTAGGAGCCCATGCCCAGGGCTTCGCAGTCGCTTCGCTCCAGCACCTTCAGCTCCAGGCCGTGGTCACGGGCGATGGTGGCGGCGGTCTCCGCCAGGGCGGCAGGGGTCACCACGTTGGGCGGGGCCGCCACCAGCTGGCGCGCCAGCTCCACACCGCTGCAGATGGCGCCGCTGGCGGCCACCGCCGCCTGGGCCGGATCCCCCAGGTTGAGCAGCTCCACCTGGCTGGGGAGGGGGCGTGGCTCGGCTTCGCTCTTGAAGCGTTGATCGGCGTAGAGGCTGAGGCGAACCGCCTCGGCCATGGCGGCGGCGGCGGCCTCGGCGGCGAGCCCCTCGATCGGCATCGCCAGGCCCAGCTGGGAGCAACCGCTGGCCGCCGCCGCTTTGCTGGCGGCGGCGGTGGCGCTGCGCAATTGGTCGGGGCCGAAGTCGGCAGGGGCCCCCAGCCCCACCACGATCAGCTGGCTGGGGGTCTGGCCCAGCAGGTCGAGGCTGAGGCATTCGCCCGGTTTGCCCTGGAAGCGCCGCCGCTCGAGCTGCTCACCGATGGCGGCCCCGAAGCGGGCGCTGAGGGCACTGCGGCCGGCGGCACCGGCATCGTCGCTGAACAGGCCCACCGCCAGGGCTTCACCGCTCCAGGTGGCCAGGGTGGCGGTGCTGCAACGGATCTCGGCGGCCATCTCGGCGGCGCGGCTGGCGGCGATGGTAGGCCGATCAGGGGAGCCCGGCGGTGAACGGGGTGGCCCAGCGGCCGCGGGTTTCCTTGTTGAACGGCGGCAGCCAGTGGCGAATCAGGGCCTGCTCGAGGGCCCGCCGGGGCCGGGTGGCGGCGGGGGCATCGTTCCAGAAGCGGATGCTGAGCTGGCTGCCCAGCCCCACCTGCTGCAGGGCCTCGCCGTAGGCCGCCAGGTAGGTCTTGCAGTCGTGCTCCCCCTTCCAGCGGCGGTCCGCCTGCATCGTTTCCCCCACATAGAGCAACAGGTGGCCGTCCAGGTGGGGCGGACGGTCGAGCACGAAATAGAGCGCCGCCCCCTCGCTTTGCGGTTCCGGCCAGCGCCAGAACTGCAGGTGCTGGGCCGCCAGGGCCAGGGGGTTGAGCCGTTGCACCGTGTCGGCGGGGCCGGTGACGGCGGCGCTGAACAGGTCGATCTGGCCGGTGGCCAGCGCCGCCCCACGGGCCACCGCTTCAAAGCAGGGGCGTTGGTAGTCGAGCAGCCGCCGCTGCCACTGGCGCAGCTGCGCATCCTGCAGCGGCAGCTGCGGCGCCCCGGCCCCGGGCCCCGGATCGGCGCCGCCGGCGAACAGATTCCCCTGCCGGGTGGTGGAGCGGGGCGCCATCGGCTCAGGCGGAGCGCGGCAGTTGCGGCCCGGCGCCCCCCTGGCCGAAGCGCACCCGGCCGATCAGCTCCTCCACCAGGGCCGGCGGCAGCTGCAGCCGCTGCTGCAGGTCCGCCAGGTCTTGAAAGGGTTGGCGTTGCCGCTCGCGCAGCAGCCTTGCCCGGCGCTCGGCGTTGAGCTGCGGCAACTGCTGCTCCAGTTGGGCCGCGCTGCTGCGGTTGAGGTCGAGCCGCTGGGGGGCGGCCGCCGCCTGCAGGCCATCGCCGTACCAGCGGAACAGCAGCAGCGGCTCCCATTGGGCCAGCAGGCCGTGGGGAAGGTCGAGCAGCCGCTGCAGGTCGTCGAGGCCGCTGAGCTGCACGCCCCCCCGCTGCAGCCGCAGCAGCAGATCCACGTGGCCCGGTTGGATGCCAGGCAGCCGCAGCCAGTCGTCGGCGCTGGCGCGGTTCACATCCAGGCGCCAGCCCAGGGCCGCCGCATGCTGGGCCTCATCGCCGCTGCGCAACCGATGCTCCGGCCGTTGGCGCAGCCGCAGGGCCAACAGCTCCCGCTCGATCTGGGGGTCTTGCGGGGGGTCGGGCTCAGCGGCGGCCTGCGCCGCGGCGCCCGGCTGCGGATCCGCCGGGGGCCGCGGCGGCAGCTGGCCCGTGGCCTCCAGCAGCCGGCGGGCGAATGGATCCAACCAGTGGCCCCGGGCCATGGCGGCGACGGCACGCGGCAGAACCGCCCGACCTTAACCAGGTTCCGGCAGGTCCACCAAGCCCAGGCTGATGCCGATCACGGCCGCATGGGCCCGATCGCGGGCCTGCAATTTGCGCAGGATCTGGCGAATGTGGGTTTTGACCGTTTCGGGGCTCAGGAACAGCTGCGCCGCAATCTCCGGGTTGGGGGTGCCGCGGGCTGCCAGTTGCAGCACCTCGCATTCCCGTTCGCTCAGCGCCGCCAGGGGCCTGGTGTGGCCCCCGGGGTAGTTGTTCAGGTAGCCCTCCCAGAGGGTGCGGTCGATGTACACGCCGCCCCCCTGCACGGTGCGCAGGGCGGTGAGCACCGTGCCCAACCCGAGGTTGCGCTCCAGGCAGAGGCCATCGCAGCCGGCCCGGCTGGCGCGGCGGATGGCGCCGATGCGGTGGGGCCGCGTGATGATCAGCAGCGTGCGCAGCGCCGGCCAGCGCCGTTTGGCCTGTTGCACCAACCGATCGCCACTGCCCTGCTCAAGGGCGTCGGTGCAGTGCAGCACATCGATGTGGCCCTGCTCCAACAGCGCCAGGGCCTCCCGTTCGGTGGTGACGGCCTGCAGCTGCTCCACCTGGGGGCAGGTGCTCACGGCCATGCTCAGGCTCAGCCTGCTGCCCATGCACAGCAGCAGGCGCTGGTGCCGCACCAAGGAGATGCACTGGGCCGTGTTGTGGCGGGACAACGCGATGCGGGGCGAGAAATCCAAGCCGTTGCGGTGGGCGCCCCCTTCACTGTGGGCCGCAACACCGCCGTTGGCAGCCCGCCCCCATGCGTGGATCCGCACTCGTCAACGGCGGATCGCTTCAGCACAATTTCTGCAACCGTGAAGCCCGGCGCCCTGAATGGCCTTCTTCGACTCCGAGATCGTGCAGGAGGAGGCCAAACGCCTGTTTGGCGATTACCAGCAGCTGATGCAGCTGGGGGGCGAATACGGCAAGTTCGACCGCGAAGGCAAAAAGCTGTTCATCGAGCGCATGGAGGAGCTGATGGACCGCTACCGCGTCTTCATGAAGCGCTTCGAGCTCTCCGACGATTTCCAGGCCAAGCTCACCGTGGAGCAGCTGCGCACCCAGCTGGGGCAGTTCGGCATGACGCCCGAGCAGATGTTTGAGCAGATGCAGCGCACCCTCGATCGCATGAAGGGGGAGCTGGAGCAGGGCGGCTGAGGCCGGGCTGGGGAGCGCCCCTGCCGCTGCCTACGATCCCAGCGCAAGCGAGCAGCGCCGTGAGGCGATCCTGGAGCGATGGCCATGGGCGACTGGGGATTGCCGCCGGCACTGGCGCGCGGGGTGGCCGATCTGTTTCCGGCCGGGGCCGCCGATGACCCGGACGCACAGCTGGCGGCGCGGCTGGCGCAGACCCAGGCGACGGGCCGGCCCCTGCGGGTGAAGCTGGGCATCGACCCCACCGGATCGGACATCCACCTGGGGCACTCGATCCTGTTCCGCAAGCTGCGGGCGTTCCAGGACGCCGGCCACACCGCCGTGCTGATCATCGGCGACTTCACTGCCCGCATTGGGGATCCCACCGGCAAAAGCGCCACCCGCGTGCAGCTCAGCGAGGCGGAGGTGGAGGCCAACGCCGCCACCTACCTGCAGCAACTGGGGCAGGGGCAAGACCCGGCTCGCGCCCTGCTCGATTTCGAGACCCCCGGCCGGCTGGAGGTGCGGCGCAACAGCGCCTGGCTGGCGGGGCTCGATCTGCCGCGGGTGATTGAGCTGTTGGGCACCGCCACCGTGGGGCAGATGCTGGCCAAGGAGGATTTCGCCAACCGCTACGGCTCCGGCACGCCCATCTCCCTGCACGAGTTTCTCTACCCGTTGCTGCAGGGCTACGACTCGGTGGCGGTGGAGGCGGATCTGGAGCTGGGGGGCACCGACCAGAAGTTCAACGTGGCCATGGGGCGCGACCTGCAGCGCCATTTCGGGCTGCGGCCGCAATTTGGCCTGCTGCTGCCGATCTTGCCGGGCCTCGACGGCGTGCAGAAGATGAGCAAGAGCCTGGGCAACACCGTGGGGCTGGCGGAGGATCCGCTCT
Organism: Vulcanococcus sp.; assembly: GCA_044360095.1. Classification (GTDB taxonomy): domain Bacteria; phylum Cyanobacteriota; class Cyanobacteriia; order PCC-6307; family Cyanobiaceae; genus Vulcanococcus. The sequence continues at coordinate 9,827 of JBIKKZ010000029.1, forward strand.
CGATGTATTCGAAGCTGGAAAAGGTGCCAGACGCCCTGGTGAACGACTACCTCACCCTGCTCACCGGCCTCGACCTGGCCCAGCTGCCGGCGAACCCCCGGGAGCGCCAGAAGACCATGGCCCTGGAGGTGACCCGCCAGCGCCACGGCGCCGATGCGGCGCGCCAGGCCCAGGTGGATGCGGCCACCCTCGTGGCCGGTGCCGCCGGTCGAGGCGCCGCCGATGCGGAGGTGCCGGAGGCGTCCCTGGCGGCCGTGAACTTCCCCGCCAAGGCCTTCTACCTGCTCAGCGCCGTGGGCATCTGCGCCAGCAGCAGTGAGGCCCGCCGCCAGATCCAGGGCGGTGGCGTCAAGCTCGATGGCGAGCGCCTGGCCGACCCCAACCAGGAGTTCGCCACGGCGGCGGCCCTGGAGGGCAAGGTGCTGCAGCTGGGCAAGAAAACCTTCCGGCGGCTGGTGGCGGGCTGATGGCACCCCGGCTCTCCAGCGCTGCCGCCGATCGGATCATCGTGGCCCTCGATGGCATGGATCGTGATCGGGCCCTGGCCTTCGCGGCCACCGTGCCCCAGCTGCGCTGGGTGAAGGTGGGCCTGGAGCTGTTTGTGGCCGGCGGCCCCTCCGTGGTGCAACGGCTGCGGGATCAGGGCCAACGGGTGTTTTTGGATCTCAAGTTTCACGACATCCCCGCCACCATGGCCGGCGCCTGCCGCAGCGCCGCGCGGCTGGGGGCGGAATTGATCACGGTGCACGCCTGCGCCGGCACTGAGGCCCTGCGGGCGGCCCAGGCGGCGGCCCAGGAGGGGGCGGCCGCCGCCGGCTTGCCGGCCCCCACGCTGCTGGCGGTGACGGTGCTCACCAGCTGGGAGCAACGGCGCTTTACTGAGGAGCTCGCGATCGCCGAACCGCTGCAGCAGCACGTGCCGCGGCTGGCACAGCTGGCGGCTCAGTCCGGCATCGGCGGCTGTGTGTGCTCGCCCCTGGAGGTGGATCAGCTGCGGGCCGTGCACCCCCAGCCCTTCCATCTGGTGACACCGGGCATTCGTCCCGCCGGTGCCCCCCTGGGCGACCAGCAGCGGGTGATGACCCCCGCCCAGGCGGTGGCCGCCGGCGCCAGCCAGCTGGTGATCGGCCGGCCGATCACCGCCGCCCCGGATCCCGCCGCCGCCCTGGAGGCCTGCTGCGCGGAGCTGGGGCCGCCCGCGGCCTAGGCCGCCAGGCTGCCCTGGGGCACCAGTTCGGCGTAGAGGCGCTCCAGCTGGTCGATGTTGCGGCTCAGGGTGTAGCGCTCGAGGGCCCGTTGGCGGGCCCGGCGGCCCAGCTCGGCGGTGAGCACCGGCTGGTCGCGCAGCACAGGCAGCAGGGTGCGCAGTTGGGTGGTGACCCCCTGGGTGCTGATCACGATGCCGGCACCACCCTCGAGCACCTCGCCGTCGGCGCCGGCATCCGTGGCCACGCAGGCGGTGCCGCTGGCCATGGCCTCCAGCAACGCCAGGCTCAGGCCCTCCACCAGCGAGGGCAGCAGGAACACCTCCGCCAGCTGCAGCAGGGCGGCGCGGCGGGCCTGGTCAGGTTCATGACCCCACCAGTGCACGCCGATCTCCGGCCCGTAGGCCTGCATCAGCGATTGGCGCACCGGCCCGTCGCCCACCACCACCAGCGT
>JBIKKZ010000197.1:0-3577 GCA_044360095.1 Vulcanococcus sp.
TCAAAGGGCGTTCCGCTCACAGCAGCCCCTCGAGCCGGCGGCGGAACGCTTCAAGTTCGGCATTGCCACCTCCCGCCGTGTCCGGCTCAGCCATGGCCGCTGCGGGTTCGTCCTGATCGCGCCAGGAGGTCACGTCCATGTTGCGCTCCGGGGGGGCGATCAGCAGGCGCTCCTCGGCGGTCTGCGGCAGGAATCCGGCGGGCACGAAGCGTGCCTCATAGCCGGCGTTGCCGCAAAACTCCTCCATCTCGGCGCGGTCGAGGGCCTCGACGGTGGGGGCGGGGAAGTCCTGGGCCTCAAGCAGACCGGCATAGCGCTCGGCGTCGTCGCGGTCCTCAAACAGCAGCACCACCGTGGTGCCATTGAGTTCGAGGGAATGGATGCCCTCGTTCTCGCTGCCGGCGTCAAACAGCAGGACGTGAACCGACATCGGTGCGCGGGGGGTCGGCCCTCAGTGTCTCATTGATCACGCGGTTGGGGCCGGGCTCAGCCGCCGTCCCACTGGGTGGCCAGCTCCTGCAACCGGCGGTAGAGGGCCAGCTCCGCGTCCGTGAGGTCCTGGGGCACCACCAAGCGGATCTCCACCAGTTGATCGCCCCGCTCCTGCCCACGGCTGAGGCCCCGGCCCCGCAGCCGCAACAGGCGGCCACTGGAGGACCCCGGCGGCACCCGCAGCTGCACCGGGCCCTCCAGGGTGGGCACCACCACCATGCATCCCAGGGCTCCATCCGCCGGTGGAATCTCCAGGCGGTAGAGCACCCGCAGCCCGTCGATGCGCAGCCCCTCCGGAGTGCGCACCCGCAACTGCAGGAAATGGTCACCGCCGCCAGGGGCCACGCCGGCCAGCCGCAGGCGCCAGCCATCGCCCGCCAGGGCCGGAGTCCACACCTCCACGCAGGAGCCATCCGGCAAATCCAGCTCCACCCGTTCGCCGCGCAGGGCCTGGTCCGGGGTGAGCTCCACCACCGATTCCAGATCGGCGGTGAGGCTCACCGGGGGTGGTGGGGATGGGGATGGCGTGACATCACCACGGCTCCGCGGTGGTTCTGGGTCGGGCTGAGCATCCAGATCAGCCTCGGACCCATCGCCGGGATCCTGATCGGGGCCATCGGCATCGCGCCACGGCATGGGGCCGCGTTGGCGGCGTCTGGGGCGTCCAAACAGCGTGTCGAGGTAGTCGTCGAAGTCGGGAAAGCCATGGGCGAAGGGGTCGAGCCCCGCGGCGGCGGCATCGGCGGGATCGATGGCCTGCTCCCACTGCTGGCGGCGCTGGGGGTCACTGAGCACCGCATAGGCCTCATTGACCGCCTTGAACTGCTCCTCGGCGTGGGGGTCGTTGCCGTTGAGGTCGGGATGCCAACGGCGGGCCTGTTGCCGGAAGGCGCGCTTCAGGCTGACGGCATCAGCACCGGGGTCCAGGCCCAGCACGGCCCAGTGGTTGACGGGGGCTCCCTGAGCCGGGGCTGCGGCCACGGCGCTTAGCCCTCAGCCCAGGGATCCCCGTCAAAGGGGTCCTGCCGTGAGGTGCGCCACGGGGTCACCGGTTCGCGGTCACGGTCGTCGTAGCGGTCCTGGTCGTAGCGGCCTTGCTCAAAGCGGTCCTGGTCGTCGCGATCACGGTCATAGCGGCCTTGGTCGTAGCGGCCTTGGTCGTAGCGGTCCTGGTCGTAGCGGTCCTGGTCGTCGCGGCTTGGGTAGCCATTGCTCGCAGCGGAGCCGCCGTTGAACCCCAACCCCGAGCGGGCACTGGCGCCCCAGCTGCTGTCGGCCCAGGGATCACGGCCGCGGCCGCGGTCCCAGTCATCCCAATCGTCGTCGGCAAACAGCTCATCCTTGAGCGATCCCAGGGTGTTCTTGAGGCCCTGCAGCGGATTGCTGTCCTGGCTGCGCTCCTTGGCCAGCCGCCGGTTCAGGCCATAGAGGGCCTCCTGCAGCTGGCTCACCGAGAGGTCGAGATCCGTGAGGTCGTCGGCGTTGAGTTGTTCCTGCACATCCCGCATGGCCACCTCCACCGCCCGCTGCTGCCGTTCGGCGCCGTAGGGCCCCAGCTCCAGGGCGGCATCCCGCAGGCGACGCTCCGCCTGGGCCACCAGCGTTAAGGCCCGGTTGCGGCGGTCGATCTCAGCTTTGCGGCGGCGGTCCTCCGAAGCCTTCCGTTCCGCCTCTTCGATCAACTGCTTGATCTCGCTTTCGGTGAGGTTGGAGCCGCCTTGGATGCTGACACTCTGCTGACGGCCGGTGGTGCGGTCGGTGGCGGACACCTGCAGCAGGCCATTGGCATCGATGTCGAACGACACCTGCACCTGGGGCACCCCGCGGGGGGCCGGGGGGATGCCGGAGAGCCGGAAGCGCCCGAGGCTTTTGTTGCCCTCGGCCATCTGCCGCTCCCCTTGCAACACATGCACCTCCACGGAGCTCTGGTTCGGCTCCGAGGTGCTGAACACATCGCTTTTGCGCACGGGGATCGGCGTGTTGCGCGGAATCAGCACCTTCATCACACCGCCGATGGTCTCCAACCCCAACGACAACGGCGTCACGTCGTTGAGCATCAGGTCGCGCAGCTCGCCCGTGAGGATGCCGGCCTGCACGGCGGCCCCGATCGCCACCACCTCGTCGGGGTTCACCGATTGGCAGGGCTCCAGGGGCACCAGGGTGCGCACCATCTGTTGCACCATCGGCATGCGGGTGGAGCCCCCCACCAGCACCACGTCGTCGATGTCTTCCGCCGCCAGCCCGGAATCCCGCAGGGCCCGCTGCACCGGGCGCAACAGCCGATCCAGCAGGTCGGGGCAGAGCCCTTCGAAGACGCTGCGCTCCAGCGTGGTTTCGATGTGCAGCGGCCCGTCGGGGCCGGTGGCGATGAACGGCAGCGAGATGGGGGTGCTCTGCACGCCGCTCAGCTCGATCTTGGCCTTCTCAGCCGCCTCCGTGAGGCGCTGCAGGGCCTGGCGGTCGCGACGCAGATCAACGCTGTGCTCCGCCTGAAAGCCATCCGCCAGCCAATCCACGATCCGTCGATCCCAGTCGTTGCCACCCAGTTGGGTGTCGCCACTGGTGGCCTTGACGTCAAACACCCCCTGGGCGATGCGCAACACGGACACATCGAAGGTGCCGCCCCCCAGGTCGAACACCAGCACCCGCTTGACGGTGCTGCGGTCGAAGCCATAGGCCAGGGCCGCCGCCGTGGGTTCGTTGAGGATCCGCTCAACGGTGATGCCCGCCAGACGGCCGGCATCCCGGGTGGCCTGCCGCTGGGCATCGTTGAAATAGGCGGGCACGGTGATCACCGCCGCCTCCACCGCCTCCCCCAGGTAGGTGCCGGCGTCGTCCACCAACTTGCGCAGGATCGACGCCACCAACTCCTCCGGCGCGTACTCCCGTTCGGTGGCGGGGCAAACCACGCGCACGTTGCCCTGGTCGTTGGCCCGCACCGTGTAGGGCACCGACAGGCTGCTGTCCTCCAGTTCGTCCCACTGACGGCCGACGAACCGCTTGAGGTTGGCGAAGGTGTTGCGGGGGTTGAGCACCAGCTGGCGACGGGCCAGCTGACCCACGAGCAGCTCCTGGTCCTTGCTGA
>JBIKKZ010000030.1:0-11229 GCA_044360095.1 Vulcanococcus sp.
CTAGGGTCACGCCACTGGCTGCCTCCTGATGCTCCCCGCCGACCTGCGCACCGCTGAATTGGAGCTGTTAACGGTGCTGCGGGCCGCCTTGGCGGAGGGGGGGCGCCGCCGCTGGACCGCCGAATTGCGGTTTGAAGGACTGCGCATCATGCCGGTGGCGATCCGGCTGGCGGAGGCCTTGCGGCCGCAGCTGCCCCAGCTGCGCCTGCTGTTCCCCGATGCCGGCGCCACCGCCCTGGCCAAGCGCGATGCCCCGGAGCTCGTTGCCGCCATCGCCAGCGTGGGCGATCTGGAACGGCTGCAGCAGGCCGACGGCGGCAGCGATGGCGTGGTGGTGATCGCGGCCCCCACCCCGGCCGATTACGACGCCGTGGAGCGCACCTGCGGACAACACCGCGGGCCGGTGGTGCTACTCAATGGGCGGCTGGAGGATGCCGCCGTGGGCATCGGCACCGTGGCCCGGGAGCGCCGCAAGGGGTTTTTGGGGGAGTGGCAGTCGGCCTATGCCTTGATCCCCACGGCGGACGGGGCTTTGCGGCACGCCTATCCCGATACCTGGCGCTTCTACCGCCGTGATCCCGATGGCTACCGCTTCCTCACCACGTTCGAGACCAAACCTGACACCGAACAACAGCTGTTGGCCTTGGAACAGGCTGCCGCCGCCGCCCCCTGATCACCGCAGCGCCTTGTTCCCCCTGCCCAAGCTCCGTACACTCCGGGCTCTGCACGCTTCCCATGGCTGACCGCACGCGCCGCCTGTCTGCGTTGGATCTGGGGGCCGGAGTTGCGGTGCTGCTGGCGGTGGCCGGGGTGATCTGGAGCCCCAAGCTCAGCGGCGCCGTGGCCCGCGCCACCGGCAAACTTCAGCCGGTGACTGTGTTCGTCGACGTTCGCGGGGTGCCGGTGGCCAACCCGGCGGATGTGATTGATGCGGCCCGCCGCAGCGGAGCCGTGAGCATCGTGATCCGCAACCAGCCCCACGGCCAGGTGGCCGTGAAACAGGTGATTGCCCTGCAGCGCAAACTCTCCGCTGTGTTCCCCGATGGCCGGGTGGTGAGTGCCGCCGACCCCAACCAGGAGCAGTTCCCCACCATCGATGCCCGCTTTGTGCTCCAGGGTGAGGGCCGCAAGGGGGCTGATGGGGTTGTCTTCGGCAACCAGAACCTCAAGATCGGGGCCCCGATCGAGTTGGAGGGCAGCAGTTTTCGGGTGATTGGCTCCGTCACGGGGTTGCGGCTCGAGGCCAACTGAGGTGCCAGCGCTGCGGCCCCTCTTCGTCCTGGCCCTGACCGGTGCGGCCCTGCAGCCCGCTGGGCTGGCCCAAATCCCCAGCATCGCCGCCAGTTCCCTACCGGCTGCGCCTCCACCGGTGGGCTTGCCGTTGCTGCAGGCCCAGGTGAGCTGCCCGGCCCTGCAACAGCGCGTCCGTGCCGTCGTGGGTGGGGAGGCGTCGGTGTGGAGCGTGAGCATCGCCGATGGCCGCGGTCGCCTGTTGGCGGATCTGAACGGCAACCGGCCGCGGATCCCCGCCTCCAACCAGAAGTTGATCAGCACCGCCATTGCCCTGGACCGGCTGGGACCCGATTACCGCCTGGGCACCCGCCTGTGGCGCCAGCCGGATGGCACGTTGCGCATCACCGGGGAGGGCGACCCCGACCTCGACCTGGTCCAGCTGCGTCGCTTCGCCAAGCTCGCCCTCGGTGCCGGCAACGGCCGCATCCTGCTGGTGGAGGAACCGCCCCAGCGCTGGTGGCCCCAGGGCTGGGAATGGGGCGACCGCCACGAGGCCTACGGGGCGCCAATCACGCGCCTGGCCCTCACCAGCAACGCCCTGGACATGGCGGTGCCCAACCCGCCAAGCCGTCTGCAGCGTTTGCTTTCCCAGGAACTCAGGCGCCAGGGCGGTAGCGCCGCCATCACCCTGGTGTCACCGGCGGCCGTCGAGGCCAATGGGGCTGAGCTGCTGCATGAGGAGCGCTCCGTGGGCATGCACGGGCTGCTCAGCCTGGCGAACACCGACAGCCACAACTTCACCGCCGAGGTGCTGCTGCGTCAGGGGGCCGGCAGTTGGGATCTCCCCGCGGCCCGGCAGCTGACGATGCAATGGCTCTCCGCCCAGGGCCTGCCCATGGCCGGTGTGAACGTGGTGGATGGCAGTGGCCTCGACCGCGGCAACCGCGTCACCAGCCGCCTGTTGGCCGCGTTGCTGCTGCGCATGGCCCAGCACCCCTATGGGCACCAGTACACCGCCTCCATGGCCATCGCCGGCCAGCGCGGCACCCTGCGCAGCCTGTGGCGGGGCAGCTCCATTGAGGGCCGTTTCCGTGGCAAAACGGGCACCATCAGCGGTGTGCGCTCGATCAGTGGGGTGCTGGACACCCCGGATGGGCCCCGGTATGTCAGCCTCGTGTCGAATGGGGCGGGCTCCCCGAACGGCACCATCGGCGCGATCCTCGAGGAGAGCCTGATTCCCGGGCTCTGCCCGCTGTAGCTCAACCCTGGCCGGCGACCCGGCGCAGCCGCTCCGCTGCACGGCGGGCGCGGTTGATCGACACCGCTTGCTCCTGGCCCCGCGGCGGCTGGCTGGCGGGGGCAGTGGGATCAGCCGCCTGGAGCCGCACCAGCTCGCGGCGGCCGGCCGCCACCACCTGGCCCATGTCACGCAGGCGCCCCTCGAGTTCTCCGAGGACCTGTTCGGCATAGCGGTTGGCGCCCTCCTGCACGGTGGCGGCCTCCTGGCGGGTGCGGGCGATCAGCGCCTCGCACTGCTGTTGGGTCTGTTGACGGAACTGCAGGGCATCGGCCTGCACGCGCTCCGCCTCCGCCTGGCTGCTCTGCTGCAACCGCATGGCCTCCTGGCGGATCTTCTCCAACTCCATCAGGCTCTGCTGGCGGGCCTGCTCATGCTGCTCGGTGAGTTGGCGTTTGAGCTCAATCGCCTCCTGGTCGAGCTGTTGACGGCGCTGCAGCGCCTCCTGCTCCAGGTGCTGGCGATGCTGGCTGAACTGCTGCTCGAGTTGAGCCAGGCGGCCCTGGTGCTCCTGCTCAGCCTTCGCCATCTGCTGGCGGGCCTGGCCGATCATCTGCTCGCACTGCTGGCGGGCCTGATCGCGCAGCTCCGCCACCTGCCGCTCCGCCTCCTGGCGCACGGCCTGGGCGTTGATCAGCTGCTCCCGCTGCTGTTTGGCCTGCAACAGGATCTCCTCGGCCTGCTGGCGGGCGGTGCCGATGAACTCCTCCTTCTGCCGCACCAGGGCATCGGCCTGGCTGAGCTGTGCCGGCAGGGCTTCCCGCACCGCATCCATCAGCTCGATGGCGTCCTGCTCATTCACCAGGCGGCCACCGCTGAAGGGAACGCGGGTGCCATCCAGAACGATCTCCTCGAGTTGATCGAGCTGATCGAGCACGGAGCTCACCTGGGTGCCGAGCGGAGCCTCAGACATCACAGCGTTGCGGGGGATGCCTGATTAAAGAGCCTGGCCAGATTCTCCGCCACTCCCGGCGGCACCATGTGATCGACCGCACCGCCGAAGCGGGCCACCTCCTTCACCACAGAGCTGCTGAGGAAGCTGTGGGCCGTTGCTGTGGCCAGGAACAGCGTCTCCAACCGGGGGGCCAGGCTCTTGTTGGTGTGGGCGATCTGCAGTTCGTACTCGAAATCGCTCAAGGCCCGCAGGCCCCGCAGGATCACGCCTGCACCGCATTGCTGGGCGAAATCCACGGTGAGCCCGTCGAAGGCCGCCACCTCCACCGAGGGCAAGTGGCTGGTGGCCTGGCGGATCTGCTCCAGCCGCGCCTCGACGCTGAAGCAGGGGTTCTTGCTGGGGTTGCGCAGCACCGCCACCACCAGGCCATCGAACAGCTGGGCACCGCGCTCGATCAGGTCGAGGTGGCCCAGGGTGAGCGGATCGAAGCTGCCGGGGTACAGGGCGCGCATCGGCTGACTCTATGGAGAGGAGCCGACCCTGACGCACAGTTCCTAGAGTCCAGCCAGCAGTTCCACACCAATGGTCACCAGCCCCAGCCTGAACGCCGAGGCCAAGAAGGTTCTCCTTCGCAAGATCCCCCATGGGGTGTTCATCTGCGGCGTGGCGGAGGGGGATGAGGTGAACGGATTCACCGCCAGCTGGGTGACCCAGGGATCGTTCGAGCCCCCCCTGGTGGTGATGGCCGTGCGGGCGGACAGCACCAGCAACGGCATGATCCAGCGCAGCGGCCGGTTCTCCCTCAACGTGCTCGCCGCCGATCAGAAGGATCTGGCGGCGGTGTTTTTCAAGCCGCAACAAGGGGTTGGTGGGCGCTTCGATGCCGCCCCCTTCCAACTGGGGGAGCTGGGGTTGCCGATCCTGCAGGACGCCCTGGGCGCCGTGGAGTGTGAGCTGGTCGGGCAGGTGGCCCATGGCGATCACACCGTGTTTGTGGGGGAGGTGAAAACGGCCACCCTGCACAGGGATGGTGCGGCCCTCGAACTGAGCAGCACGGGCTGGCAGTACGGCGGTTGACCCCCCTCCTGCAGGAACCGGCGCGGCTGAAGGCCCGGCTCAAGGAACTTCCGGCTGAGCCCGGTTGTTACCTGCTGCGGGATGGTGAGGACCGCATCCTCTACATCGGCAAGGCCAAGGTGTTGCGCAACCGCGTGCGCAGCTACTTCCAGAGCGGCGGTGGCCACGGCCACAGCCCCCGCATCGCGCTGATGGTGCGGCAGGTGTGCGAGATCGAGTTCATCGTCACCGACAGCGAAGCCGAAGCCCTGGCCCTGGAGGCCAACCTGATCAAAAACCACCAGCCGCACTTCAATGTGCTGCTGAAGGACGACAAGAAATATCCCTATCTGTGCATCACCTGGAGTGAGGCCTACCCGCGCATCTTCATCACCCGCCGCCGCCGCTTCCGGTCAGCGCTCGACCGGTTCTACGGCCCCTACGTGGATGTGGGGCTGTTGCGGCGCACCCTGGCGCTGGTGAAGCGGGTGTTTCCCCTGCGGCAACGCCCCCAACCGCTCTACCGCGATCGCACCTGCCTGAACTTCGACATCGGCCGCTGCCCGGGGGTCTGTCAGCAGAAGATCAGCTCGGAGGATTACCACCGCACCCTGCGCCAGGTGGCGATGGTGTTCCAGGGGCGCAATGACGAATTGCTGGACCTGTTGGACCAGCAGATGCAGCGCTATGCGGAGCGGCTCGACTTTGAAAGTGCCGCCCGGGTGCGCGATCAGCTGCAGGGAATCGACACCCTCACGGCCGACCAGAAGATGAGCGTCGGCGATAGCTCCATCAGCCGTGATGTGATCGCCCTGGCCTGCGATCAGCGCGTGGCGGCCGTGCAAGTGTTCCAGATGCGTGCGGGCAAGCTGGTGGGCCGTCTGGGGTTCACCGCCGAGGCGTTCCCGGATCCTGGGCGGATCCTGCAGACGGTGATCGAGGAGCACTACGCCCAGGTGGAGGGGGTGGAGATTCCCCCGGAATTGCTGTTGCAACACGCCCTGCCCCAGCAGGAACTGCTGCAGGAGTGGTTGAGCGAACTGCGCGGGCGGCGGGTGCGCCTGTCGGTGCCGCAACGGCAGCAGAAGGCCGACCTGATCGAGCTGGTGGAGCGCAATGCCCAGTACGAACTGCAGCGGGCCCAACGGGCCAGTGAGCAGAACCTGCTGGCCACCGAAGACCTCGCCCAGCTGCTGGATCTGGCCACACCGCCGCGGCGCATCGAGGGCTACGACATCAGCCACATCCAGGGCAGCGATGCGGTGGCCTCCCAGGTGGTGTTCATCGACGGGCTGCCCGCCAAGCAGCACTACCGCAAGTACAAAATCCGCAGCGCCTCGGTGCGGGCCGGCCACTCCGACGATTTCATGAGCATGGCGGAGGTGATTCGGCGTCGCTTCCGCCCTTGGTCGCAGGCCAAGGCGGAGGGGGCGGACCTGCAGGCCCTGCGCCGCTCGACCGCCAGCACGCTGCACACCGGTGGGCTCAACGACTGGCCCGACGTGGTGATGATTGATGGCGGCAAGGGGCAGCTGTCGGCGGTGATGGAGGCCCTGCGGGAGCTGGACCTGGACCAGGAGCTGGTGGTCTGCTCCCTCGCCAAGCAACGGGAGGAGGTGTTTCTACCCGGCGCCACAACGCCGTTGGAGAGCGACGCCGACCAGCTGGGGCTGCAGCTGTTGCGGCGGTTGCGGGATGAGGCCCACCGCTTCGCCGTGAGCTTCCACCGCCAGCAGCGGGGCGAGCGGATGACCCGTTCGCGGCTCTCCGACATCCCGGGGCTGGGGCCGAAGCGCATCCGGGATCTGCTGGCCCATTTCCATTCGGTGGACGCGATCCAGCTGGCCAGCCTGGAGGCCCTGCAGACGGCGCCCGGGATGGGGCCAGGCCTGGCCCGCCAGGTGTGGAGCCACTTTCATCCCCAGGCCGAAGACGCACCACCCGACCAGCCCCTGTCCGAAGATGGCCAACAGCCATTGGGTGATCCAGCCCCCCTGGAGGTCGCCCTGTGAGCTCGCATCCGATCCGTGCCCTGTTGGGGTTGGTGCTGGCCATCGTCCTGCTGGTTCAGGCCCGCCCTGCCGCTGCTGCTCCGGGGCTGTGCATCGGACCCGTCTGCGGTGACGGCATCACCCGCAGTGCCAAACACCATTGGCAATTGCGCCTCAGACTCAGCGATCAGCGCGGGCACTTGGAGCGCATCACCGTGGATTGCCGCCACGGCGTGCTGAGCCCGGAGCGCGGACCCGTGGAGCGGGGCCATGCCCTGGCCGTGGCGCTCAAGGCCTGTCGGCTGGCTGGTGAACAACCGGTCGACAGCAACGCATGAGCCTCGGCATCTGGGTGCTGGGGGATCAGCTGTCGCTCGCCCAGGCGGCCCTGGCCAGCACGGCCCCCTCCGAGGCGCGGGTGCTGCTGGTGGAAAGCAGTTCCGTGCTGGGCCTTCGGGCCTACCACCGCCAGAAGCTGGTGCTGGTGTGGAGCGCCATGCGCCATTTCGCCGAGGACCTGCGCCAGGCCGGTTGGACGGTGGACCACCGCATCTGCGATCGCTTCGGCGACACCGTGCGCTTCTGGATCGAGGAGCACGGGATCCGAGAGCTGCGCATGATGGAGCCCGCCGACCGGGGCTTCCGCGGGGCCATCGACGCCTTGGCCCTGCCGGTGTTACTGCAGTGGCTGCCCAGCACGGCCTTCCTCTGGAGCCGTGAGGCCTTCGCGACTTGGGCTGGTGGCTACCGGCAGCTGCGGATGGAGCTCTTCTACCGGGAAGGGCGGCGCCGCTTTGGGGTGCTGTTGCAGGGGGAGGGGCCGGGGGCTGAACCCCTCGGTGGCCAGTGGAATTTCGACCACGACAACCGCAAACCGCCCAGCAAGGGGCTCAAGGGTCCCGAGCCCCTGTGGTTTGAGCCCGATGCCATCACCCAGGCGGTGATGGCGCGGGTGGAGCAGCTGGATCAACGACGCCAGAGCCAGGGCCATCCACCCCTGCCGGGGCAGCTGCACCGGTTCCGCTGGGCGGTGAGCCGCCACCAGGCCCTGCAGGTGCTCGACCACTTCATCGACACCCGCCTGGCCGGTTTCGGCCCTTACCAGGACGCGATGGTGAGCGGCCAACCCACCCTGTGGCATGCCCTGCTGTCCCCCTACCTCAACCTGGGGCTGCTGCATCCCCTCGAGGTGATTCGCCACCTGGAGCGGCGCGGCCTGGATCAGGCGGTGCAGTTGGCGGGGCTGGAGGGGGTGATCCGCCAGGTCCTGGGCTGGCGGGAGTACACCCACGGGCTTTACCACTGGTTTGGCGCCGACTACGCCAGTTCCAACCACCTGGGGGCCGATGCGCCCCTGCCGCCTTGGCTTGAGGGGGTGGGCAGCAGTGGCATGGCCTGCATGGACACGGTGCTGGTGGAGCTGGAGGACAGCGGCTACGCCCACCACATCCAACGGCTGATGGTGCTGGCCAATTACGGCCTGTTGGCGGGCCTGAACCCCCAGGCCTTCACGGCCTGGTTCCACCGCCAGTTCATCGACGGCCACGACTGGGTGATGCAGACCAACGTGCTGGGCATGGGTCTGTTCGCCGACGGGGGACGTCTGGCCAGCAAGCCCTACGCCGCCAGCGGCAACTACATCCGCCGCATGAGCACCTACTGCAAGGGCTGTGCCTACGACGTCAGCCAGCGCCATGGCCCCGGGGCATGCCCCTTCAACAGCCTCTACTGGGACTTTCTGGCCCGCCATCGCGAACGGTTGCGCACCAACCCCCGCATGGCCCTGGTGTTCAAACAATTGGACAAGCTGCCGGCTGAAGAATTGGCGGCCATCCGAGCCGCCGCCGCCGCCCATCGGGACCAATGGACCTGAGCAACTCCGGCATCCGGACGGGCGCCTTACCTTGAGGGCCAGTTGCAGCGGCCCGGCCGATGACCCTGGCGGCCCTCCCCCCTGAGGCCTACCTCTGGTTCAAGACCCTCCACATTGTGGGTGTGGTGGTCTGGTTCGCCGGGCTCTTTTATCTGGTGCGGCTGTTCATCTACCACCGCGAAGCCGAGGAACTCGAGCCCGCCCTGCGCACCGCCTTTCAGGAGCAGTACGCCCTCATGGAGCGCCGCCTGGCCAACATCATCACGACCCCCGGAATGGTGGTGGCGGTGGCGATGGCGGTGGGGCTGCTGGTGAGCAACCCCGCCTGGCTGCACCAGGGCTGGATGCACGCCAAACTCGCCTTCGTGGCAGCTCTGCTGGCCTACCACGCCTTTTGTTATCGGCTGATGGGTCAATTGCAGGCGGGTACCTGCGGCTGGAGCCCCAAGCAGCTGCGGGCCCTTAATGAGTTACCGACCCTGCTGCTGGTGGTGGTGGTGATGCTGGTGGTCTTCAAAACCCAGTTCCCCACCGGAGCGGCCACCTGGTTCCTGGTGGCCCTGGTGGTCTTCATGGCGGCCTCGATTCAGTTCTATGCGCGCTGGCGACGCCTGCGGGCCGAACGGCTGGCCACGGCGCCGTGACCCATCCGCTGCGATCGGTGCTGGAGCAGGTGCATCCCGGCAGCTGCCCAAGGGAGCTCAACTTCCACTGCCACACCACCTGCAGCGATGGCAGCCTGCTGCCCGAACAGCTTGGGCGGCAAGCCCTCGCCATCGGGCTGCGCCATCTGGCGGTGACCGACCACCACAGCGTCGAGGCCCATGGCCCGCTGCGGCGTTGGTTTGACCAGCAGCAGGATGGGGGGGAGCGGGTGCCGACCCTCTGGAGCGGCATGGAAATCAGCTGCCTATTGGAGGGTTGCCTGGTGCATGTGCTGGCCCTTGGCTTTGAGCTGTGCAGCGCCGACCTTGCCCCTTACCGGCAGGGCCAGGCGGCCGTCGGCGACGCCCTGCAGGCCACTGAGGTGCGCCGGCGCATCCACGGCGCCGGTGGGCTGGCCCTGCTGGCTCACCCCGGGCGCTACCGGCTGCCGTTTGCTCGCCTGATTGAGGCGGCTGTGGCCACGGGCTTCGACGGGGCCGAGGCGTACTACGACTACGCCATGCAACCGCACTGGTGCCCTACCCCCGTGGTGTGCGACGCCATCGCTGCCCAGCTCGATCGCCATGGCCTTCTGCGAAGTTGCGGCACCGACACCCATGGTCTGGAGCTTCACGGCCGCTAGGGTTCCCGCAGCCATTGCTCCCCGTCGATGGGCCTGTTTGATCGATTGCTCGGTGGTAACAAGTCGGTGACCTCCACCACCCCGGCCAAGGCCGCCAAGCAGGAGGAAGCCTTCTTCCTGGATGCGGATGCGTCCAGCAGCATGGGGGATGTGAATTTCATGCGGCGTTCCAACACGATTCGCCGCACCTTCCCCGGCACCGCCGACAACCCTGGCGGCAAGGAGCGCATTGAAGAGGTGGCGTCGATGGAAGCCCGCCTTGAGAAGGTCAGCCCTGGCCTTGGCGGCACCGTTGAGGTGGAGCAAGAGATCAACCTCACCGGCGGTGTGCCCAAGCCGGTGAAGAAAACCTTCGCCGAGCAGATGAGCAAGGCCGAGCTCGACCAGCGCATGAAGGGATCGGCCGTCGCCGTCAACACCCCCGGTGTGGCAGCCCCCAAGAAGGCGGTTGGCAGCAGCGACGCCCAGCCCCAGATCAGCAGCCCCTCCACGGCGAAGCCCGGCGACATCAACGCCTTCAAGGGCTGGGCCAAGGACCTCAACGGCTGATCCGGGGTACTGATTCAGCCCTCCACCAGCGCTTCCGACTCCAACACCAACCCCCGCAGGCGCTCCAACTGATCCACCGCGGCCCCCTGCCACAGGCCGCGGTGGTGGGCCTCCAGCAGCCGCTCGGCCATGTCCCTCAGGGCCCAGGGGTTGCTCTGGCGCAGGAAGGCCAGCACCGCAGGGTCGCCGAGCCAGCGGTCGCACACCGCCCCGTAGCCCCAGTCGGGGACGCGGTCGGTGCTGGCGTCATAGGCAAACAGGTAGTCGAGGCTGGCGGCCATTTCGAACCCGCCCTTGTAGCCGTGCTGCTGCATCCCTTCGATCCAGCGGGGGTTGAGCAGGCGCGAGCGCAGCACCTTGTCGAATTCACGCTCCAGGCGGTGGACCCGCGGCCGTTGTTGGCGGGAGTGGTCGCCGAACCACAGCTGCGGTGCCTCTCCCCGCAGCCGCTCCACCGCGGCGCTCAATCCCCCCTGGAATTGGTAGTAATCGTCGGAGTCGAACAGGTCGTGTTCACGGTTGTCCTGGTTGTGCAACACCACCTGCACCGCCCCCAGCCGCCGTTCCAAACCGCTGCGGTCGGCCTCGATGGTCAGGCTGCCGCCATGGCCGTCGGCGCCACCGAATCCCTCGTACCGCCAACTGCTCCAGTTGAGGAAGGCTTCCGCCAGGTCGTCGCGGCTCTCCCACTCGCCGCTGTCGATCAAGCCCTGCAGCCCTGCCCCGTAGGCCCCGGGCGCTGACCCGTACACCCGCCAGGCGTCACCGTCGCGGCGGCAGGCCGCCGCCAGGGGGTTGTCCGCCTCCGATTCGTCGCAGGCGGCCACCAGCGCCGTGGCCCGGTTGAACCAGGCCACCAGCTGCGGAAAGGCATCGCGGAACAGCCCTGAGATCCGCAAGGTCACATCCACCCGCGGCCGCCCCAGGCTGGCCAGGGGAATCAGCTCCAGATCCACGAGCCGCCGGCTGGGGCCATCCCACACCGGTCGCACGCCGAGCAGGGCCAGGGCCTGGGCAACGTCTTCACCGCCGTTGCGCATGGTGCTC
>JBIKKZ010000198.1:0-3508 GCA_044360095.1 Vulcanococcus sp.
TGGTGTGGGCCCTGGGAAGGCTGTGGCCACCGCCGCTCACGGCCCTGCTGCTGTTGTTTCTGTTCAAGCCGAGCCTGTGGATCGCCGCCCTGGCCCTCGGTTTCCACAACCTCGGCATCCTGGGCCGCCTGCTGCTGGAGGGGGTGGAGGCCACCGGACCGGAGCGGGAGGACGCCCTGCGCAGCGGCGGCAGCGGCGCCCGCCTGGCTCTGCTCTACGGGCGCTTCAGCGGCCTGGCCCGCTCCTACCTGGCCTACGGGGCTTACCGGGCCGATGTGATCCTGCGGGAAACGGTGGTGGTGGGCCTGGTGGCGGGCACGGGCCTGGGCAGCCAGCTGCGCGAAAGCCTCAGCGCCTTCGCCTTCGACCAACTGGCCCTGCTGCTGGCCGCCTATGCCCTGCTCACAGTGCTGGGGGAAGATCTCAGCGACCGCGCCCGCCGGGCCCTGCTGCGTGCATGAGCGTTCCGATCCCGCGCAAGTTG
The DNA here is from genome assembly GCA_044360095.1 of Vulcanococcus sp. GTDB lineage: Bacteria > Cyanobacteriota > Cyanobacteriia > PCC-6307 > Cyanobiaceae > Vulcanococcus. The sequence continues at coordinate 485 of JBIKKZ010000198.1, forward strand.
ATCGTGCTGGGGGACAGCGGCGTCTACGGCTGGGGCGACCCGGAGGAGGGGGGCTGGTGCGAGCGGCTGCGCCGCCATTGGATGGGCCTACCCGGGGCGCCGGTGCTCTACCCGCTCGGGGTACGGGGCGATGGCCTGGAGCGGGTGGCGGCCCGCTGGCAGCGGGAGGTGAGCTGCCGCGGTGAGCTGCGGCGCCAGCTGCCCCAGGGGGTGCTGATGGCCATGGGCCTCAACGACAGCGCCCGGGTGGGCCGCGCCGACGGGCGCCCCCAGCTCGACCCCGAGGGATTTTTGTTCGGCCTGCAGCAGCTGCTGGCTCAGGTCCGCGCCGTGGCGCCGGTGCTGGTGCTGGGGCTGACCCCGGTGGATGAGCAGGCCATGCCCTACGCCGATGTGCTCTGGTACGGGCTGGAGGCAGTGCGCCACTACGAGCGGCTGCTGGAGGAGGCCTGCCTGGAGGCGGATGTGCCGTTTCTGCCCCTGCTCGACGGGCTGCTGGCGGACCCGGCCTGGTTGCAGTGGCTGGGGCCCGATGGGCTGCACCTCAACGGCGAGGGGCACCGCCAGGTGTACGAGCGCGTGCGGCAGTGGCCGGCGCTGCTGCGCTGGGCCGATCTGCAACCCCTGCACGCCACCACACCGCTGGCCTGAGCGCCTCCCCCAAATGGGGGAGTGGGGCGAACGCAGCAGGGGGACGGGCCGGAGGCGCCGGGGGCAGACCGTGGAACCACGGATGTTCAACGGCCATGCCCGCCCCAACCCGCTCCCACAACGCCGACCTGCTGGCGGCCTACGGCCGCTGCCGCAGCACCGCCAACCGCAACGCCGTGGTGCACGCCAACCTGCCGCTGGTGTGGCGCCTGGCCCGGGAAGAAAGCCAACGCAGCGGCCATGCGTTTGAGGATCCGGTGCAGGTGGGCTGCCTGGGGCTGATCCGGGCGGTGGAGCGCTATGAGGCGCGCCACGGCACCACCTTGAGCACGGCGGCCTGCCCATGGATCCGGGGCGCCATGCGCCATTACCTGCGCGACCGTTGCCGGCCCCTCAGCGGCAGCCACCACCTGCTGGAGCTGGTGGGGCGTGGCCAGCGGCTGCAGCTGCAACGGCAGCAGCAGGGGTTGGAGCCCCTGGCGGCCGAGGCGTTGGCCCAGGCGCTGGGCACCACCCCCCAGCGCTGGCGCGAGGGGCTGCAGCTGCAGCGGAGCCTGCGGCTGGTGAGCCTGGATCAACCCACGGGGAGCAGCGAGGGGGAGTGCCTGGTGGAGCTGTTGCCGGCACCCCCACGGGAGGGCGACGGCGATGCTGGCGGCGGCTACGCAGCGGCGATCCGCTGGGAGCAACGGCGGTGGCTGTGGCGCGGCCTGCGGGGGCTGGAGCGCAGCCAGCGGCGGCTGGTGCTGGGGCGGTTGCTACTGCGGCGCTCCTGGCGGGAGCTGGGCCAACCCCTGGGGTTGAGCGGCAAGGTGAGCCAACGGCGCTGCCAGCGGGCCCTGGCGCTGCTGCGGCAGCGGTTGCTGGAGGTGGATCAGGCGGCGAACCGGAGCGGGAATCAGACCAGCCCGAGCCCCTGGGCCAGCAGCATCGCCAACACAGCCGCCAGCAGCGTCTGAATCGCATTCACCAGCTCATTGGTGAGCCAGGGCCACCGGCGCTGCAGCGCCGCACCGATCCAGCTCTCCAGCAGGGTGGACGCCAGGCCCACCACCGTCACCAGCAGCCAGCAAGCCCCATCGCTGAGCAACCCCAGCTGCAGCATCACCGCCGCCATCAGCCCACTGCCCAGCAGGCTGGCGGCGGTGCCCTCGAGGCTGATGGCCCCCTCGGTGCCGGGGGGCACGGGCTGAAGCGTGGTGATCAGCACCGTGTGGCGGCCCCAGCGCTTGCCGATCTCGCTGCCGAAGGTGTCCCCCAACTTGGCGGCAAAGCTGGCGGCAAAGCCCAGCTGCAGCAGCGCCACCGGCGCCGTGGGCAACACCGTGAGCAACGCCAGGGCGGCGCCGGTGGCCGCCGAACCCCACACGTTCTCCGGCCCGCGCCGGCCGCCGCGGGCCTCCGCCAGCCCCTGCTGCTGCTTGCGCCGGAGGCCGAGGCGCGTCACCAGCGACCCCAGGGCCAGGTAGAGCACCACCGCCCACCAGCCCGGCCAATCGAGGCTGCCGAGCAACAGGGTGCCCAGCACCCCCGCCTGCACCCAGCCGGCCGGAGTGAGCAGGGGCAGCCGTTGGGCGGCGGCAATCAACACCGCGTTGATCAACAGGGCCCAGAACCAATGCTGCAGCCGCTCCGGGCTGGCCAGCACCAACAGTTCGAGCATCGCCAACGGCGCCAACATCGCTTGCAAGCTAAAGGCCGGCAAACCATGTGTTGCACTGCCCTAAGGAGCCAGCGCTGCGGCGGCTGCGGCAGCGGATAATCACCCCAACGGCCAGCCGATCAGCGCCATGGTGTTCAACTCCAAGGGCAACTCCAAGGGCAAGTTCTTTCTCAACCTGGATGAGAAGGCGGCGGCAGCCCCCGTCGTCACCGTGGCGCCGGTGAAGCAGCCCGCACCGGCCAAGCCGGCCGCCACCAAGGCCGCCGCCCAGCCGAGCATTCAGGCCCCGGCCGCCGGCGCCGCCAGCGCAGCCACCACCACCGCAGCAGCCCCCAGCGCGGCCGACACCGCCGCTCCCCAGGGCAAGGTGCTCACCACCGCCGAGGCCATCGCAGCTGAGCTGGCCGCCGCCCAGGCCGCTCGCCCCGCAGCGGTGGATGCCACCTTCGCCCCCGACTGCCTCACCCCCGGCGGTGCCCTGCCGATGCGCCGCCGCAGCGGTGGCGCCAACCTGGCGGGCTTCCGCGCCATGGCCGGCGGCCTGTTCGGCAAGAAATAGGCCCCAAGCCGCCGGGCGGCCGATCAACAACCGCCGCACCGCCAGCGCCACCGGGCCAGGCCCGCCATCCCCGCCACCGCGGCAGTGGAGCTGCGCAGGATGCGCGGACCCAGCTGCACGGGCCGCCAGCCGGCCGCCAGGGCCAGCCGCT
>JBIKKZ010000031.1:0-11182 GCA_044360095.1 Vulcanococcus sp.
ACTACGTGCCGGCCATCGGCCGCACCCAGGGGCAGCACAACCGCTGGGTGGAGCAGCCGGGCCTGAGCGGTGTGCTGCTCAACGGCGAGGTCGCCGAGCCGATCGCCGAGGGCCAGGGCCAGTGGTGCATCGCCACCGCCCCCCAGCCGGGGGTGCGCATCCAACGCTGCAGCCGCTGGAACCCCGCCGGCGATGGCAGCGAGCTGTGGGAGAGCTTCAGCCGCGATGGCTCCATCCCCGACAGCGACAACGACCGCCGCTCCGGCGCCGACGACCCGCTCAGCGCCGCCCTCGCGGTGCAGTGCCACCTGGAGCCCGGCCAGAGCCTGGAGATCCCTCTGGTGATCAGCTGGGACCTGCCGGTGACCACCTTCGCCACCGGCAGCCGCGCCCTGCGCCGCTACACCGATTTCTTCGGCGCCAGCGGCACCAACGCCGCGGCCCTGGCGACCGAAGCCCTGCGCGATTGGCGGGCCTGGCGCACGCAGATCGAGGCCTGGCAGCGGCCGGTGCTGGAGCGCAGCGACCTGCCGGAGCCGCTGCGCATGGCCCTGTTCAACGAGCTCTACGACCTGGCCAGCGGCGGCAGCCTCTGGACCGCCGCCTCCCCCCAGGACCCCGTGGGCCGCTTCGGGGTTCTGGAGTGCCTCGACTACGCCTGGTACGAGAGCCTCGACGTGCGGCTCTACGGCTCGTTTGCGCTGCTGCAGCTGTGGCCCGAACTCGACAAGAGCGTGCTGCGCAGCTTTGCGCGGGCCATCCCCGCCGCCGACCCCACGCCGCGGCCGATCGGCTGGTATTTCACCCAGGGGAAGGGCCGCGTCGAAGCCCCCCGCAAAGTGGCCGGAGCCACCCCCCACGACCTGGGGGCCCCCAACGAGCGCCCCTGGGACGCCAGCAACTACACCGCCTACCAGGACTGCAACCTCTGGAAGGACCTGGCCAGCGACTTCGTGCTGCAGGTGTGGCGCACCTTCAAGCTGGCCCCCAACGGCGAAGACCTGCGCTTCCTCGCCGACTGCTGGCCCGCGGCGGTGCAGGCCCTGCATTACCTGAAAACCTTCGACGCCAACAACGACGGCCTGCCGGACAACGGCGGCGCCCCCGACCAGACCTTCGACGACTGGCCGCTGAAGGGGGTGAGCGCCTACTGCGGCGCCCTCTGGATCGCCGCCCTGGAGGCGGCCCTGGCCATGGCCCAGCAGCTGCAGCTGGCCATGGGGCTCGACACCGCCGACGACCAACGCACCTTCGGCGCCTGGCTGGAGCAATCACGCGCCAACTTCGACGCCCTGCTCTGGAACGGCGAGTACTACAACATCGATGCCGAGAGCGGCACCCCCGTGGTGATGGCCGACCAGCTCTGCGGCGACTTCTACGCCCGCCTGCTGGGGCTGCCGGCGGTGGTGGCCGACGCCCGGGCCCACAGCGCCCTGAAGGCGGTGAAGGAGGCCTGCTTTGAGGGGTTCCAGGGGGGACGGCTCGGGGTGGCCAACGGCCTGCGCCGCGATGGCACCCCCCTCGACCCCAACGGCACCCACCCGCTGGAGGTGTGGACCGGCATCAACTTCGGCCTGGCGGCCTACTACCGCCTGATGGGGGAGGGCGGCACCGCCCTGGCGATCACCGGCGCCGTGGTGGAACAGGTGTACGGCGGGGGGTTGCAGTTCCGCACCCCGGAGGCCATCACCGGGGTGAACACCTTCCGCGCCTGCCACTACCTGCGGGCCATGGCCATCTGGGCCCTGTGGGCCACCCACACCGATTGGCAGGCGATCCCCGGCGCCGAGCGGGAGGCGGCGGCGGCATGAGCACCCTGCTGCGTTCCTGGCTGCGCCATGCGCTGCTGCTGCTGGTGTTGGCCTCGGGGATGCTGCTGGGCCCCACGGCCGCAGGCGCCCAGCTGCACGCCCATGCCGATGAGAACGGCCAACCGATGGTGCGCAGCCTCGAGAGTCTGCGCGACCTCGACTACCAAAGCTGGCAGGCGGTGGCCTACCGCAGCGGCCCGCCGGGCGGCCCGGTGACCCTGCGGATCGTGGGCTATCCGGGCAAGGTGCGGCTGGACCACCCCACGGCGTTGGTGGTCTACGGCGGTCGCCGCCGCTGGGCGCTCGATGACATCACCACCGCCAACCCCAAGCTGGTGAGCGACGGCCGCGATGCGGCCGCTGAGTTCAACCTCAGCCCTCTGCTGGCGGACCTGCACAAAAACCGGCCCCTTCGGCTGGAGCTGCCGGGGGTGTTCGTGGAGCTGCCGGTGCCCCCTTACGTGGTGGGGGAATGGCGAGGCCTGCCCAGCTGGACCGAGGCCAGCGCCGCCAACCGGTGAGCGACGCCTGGCGCCCCTGGATGCAGCGGGCGCTGCAGCTGGCCGCCCTGGGGGCGGGCCGCACCAGCCCCAACCCCCTGGTGGGCTGTGTGGTGCTCGACATCCAGGGGCAGCTGGTGGGGGAGGGGTTCCACGCGGTCGCCGGCGGCCCCCACGCCGAGGTGATGGCCCTGCTGCAGGCGGGGGAGCGGGCCCGCGGCGGCACCGCCGTGGTGACCCTCGAGCCCTGCTGCCACCATGGCCGCACGCCCCCCTGCAGCGAGGGCCTGCTGGCGGCGGGGATCGCCCGGGTGGTGGTGGCCATGGACGATCCCGACCCACGGGTGGCCGGCGGCGGCCTGGCCCAGCTGCAACGGGCCGGGGTGGAGGTGATCCGCGGCGTGGCGGAGGCGGAAGCCCGGGCCCTGAATCGTGCGTTTCTGCACCGTGTCGAAACCGGCCGCCCCCTGGGCCTGCTCAAGTGGGCCATGAGCCTGGATGGCCGCACGGCGCTGCCGAATGGCTCCAGCCAATGGATCAGTGGTCCGGAGGCCCGCGGCTGGGTGCACCGGCTGCGGGCGGGCTGTGACGCGGTGATCGTGGGGGGCGGCACCGTGCGCCACGACAACCCCCTGCTCACCAGCCGCGGCCAGCGCAGCCCGGAGCCGCTGCGGGTGGTGCTCAGCCGCAGCCTGGAGCTGCCCCGCCAGGCCCAGCTGTGGCAGCAGGCAGCGGCAACCACCCTGGTGGCCCACGGCCCGGAGGTGGAGGCAGCCCAGCGCCAATGGCTCGATCAGGCGGGGGTGGAGCGGCTGGAGCTGCCCAGCTGCGAACCGGCGAATCTGCTGGAGGCGCTGGCCGCCCGCGGCTGCAACCAAGTGCTGTGGGAGTGCGGCCCAGCCCTGGCGGCCACCGCCCTGCGCCAGGGCTGCGTGCAGCAGATTGCCGCGGTGGTGGCTCCGAAGCTGCTGGGGGGTGCCGCCGCCCGAACCCCCCTGGGGGATCTGGGGCTGGTGGAGGTGAACCAAGCCGAGGCCTGGAACCTTGCGGGGCTTCAACGGCTCGGGAACGACTGGCTTTGGCAACTCAACGCCGATGGTCCTGGTTGTCCTCCCGGATGACCTGCTCCACGTCCCGGCCGGTGAACCGCCCAATGAGCAAGCCCATCACCACCACCTGATAGGTGGTGCCAGCAATGGCAACAAGGACGCAAAGCATCTGGGTCTGCGGGGTCCCGGGGTGGATGTCGCCATAGCCCGTGGTGGTGAGAGTGACGAAAGCGAAGTAGTTGAGCGCCACAAAATCGATCTGCCAAACCGGCGTCTGCGGCAGCAGCACCTTGCTCAGGCCCGCTCCGGCAAAGCTGCGGGGTTCCACCGTTTGCATGGCGCTGAACAGCAACCCGGCCGCAAGGCCCAGCAGCAAATACCCCGCCAGGGCACCGATCAGCACCTGCTTGTTCACCAGGGGCTCTTGGGCCAACTGCAGCATCAACCGCTGGCAACTCCACACCACCAGCACCCCCATCAGAAACAGCAGCGGCAGGCCCGTGACCCGCTGCAAGAGCGGCGTGAAGTACCAAACCAGGGCACTGGCGAGGGTGGCCAGGGCCAGCAACCGATAGAGACGCGCGCGCAGCGGCACCCAGCGCCCGGAGCCGAACTGACTGCCCAGGGCGCGGATCAACACCAGCGGCAGGGCCACATAAACCAGGGCCGACAACTGGCGCAAACCGGCAGGGAGCATCAGGCAGCCCACCAGCGCCAAACAGATGCTGAGCAGCAACCCGTAGCCGCGGTGACGGCGGCGCAGGCTGGCCTCACTGATCGCCATCAGGCCCCCAGGCACCGCCTCAGTGTCGCCATCCTTCCAAAAACGACAACTGCCGGCTGCCGTCCCCTGGAGCCGCTGGGGAGGGCGGGTTCACCCACCAACCCGCCGGGTCCCAGCCCTGCAGCAACGGCTCCAGGGCCCGCAGGCCCGGCCCATCCTTGGGTTCCAACCAGGCCTGCTCGAGACCGGCCGGCACGATCACGGGCATGCGGTCGTGCAGGGGGGCCACCAGGGCATTGGGGGCGGTGGTGAGCACGCAGCAGCTCTCCACCTCGCTGCCATCGGGGCCGATCCAGCGCTCCCAGAGCCCCGCCAGCCAGAAGGGCGCCCCATCGCGGCGGGCAATGCGGCGGCCCTTCTCCAGGAAACCATCGGCCGGCAGCAGGCAGCGGCGGTGGCGCCAGGCGCCGCGGAAGCTGGCCTTCTCGGCAACGGTTTCGGCGCGGGCGTTAAAGGGCCTGGGCGCCCCCAGGGGATCCTTGGCCCAATCGGGCAGCAGGCCCCACAGCAGCAACGCCCCCTCCAGCCGGGCGTGCTCCTGGCGCAGGGCCAGCACCGGCTCCCCGGGGCGAATCAGATGCCTCGGGGCGTAGTGGTGCGCCAAGCCATCGGGCAACAACGCCGCCAGGGGCTGCGGCAACTGCTCCAGCGGTGCGTTCAGGCAGTAGCGGCCACACATGGGCAGTTCGGCGGCGGGCTGGCGTCCGTTCGGTTCTCACCCACCACCCTGGCCAGGTGGGGCCCCTAGTTTGGGGCCATCAAGCCCCGCAGCGCATGGCCATCCGCAAGGACGAAACGCCCCCCAACCGGCGTTTTGGGATCGTCAACCTGGTGCTGATCGGCATCGGGGTGCTGCTGCTGTTCAGCAGCTTTCTGCCCAACCAGGGCATGCAGCAGGTGCCCCGGGTGCCCTACTCGCTGTTTGTGAGCCAGGTGGACGACGGCAACGTGCGCCGCGCCTACATCACCCAGGAGCAGATCCGCTACGAGCTCAAGGATCCACCGGCCGAAGGGGCCCCCACGGTGCTAGCCACCACGCCGATCTTCGACATGGATCTGCCGAAGCGGCTCGAGGAGCACGGCGTGGAATTCGCCGCCGCACCGCCCCAGAAGCCCAGCTTCATCACCACGGCCCTGAGCTGGATCGTGCCGCCGCTGATCTTCATCCTGGTGCTGCAGTTCTTCGCCCGCCGCTCCATGGGGGGCGCCCAGGGGGCCCTGAGCTTCACCAAGAGCAAGGCCAAGGTCTACGTACCGGATGAGGAATCGCGGGTCACCTTCGCCGATGTGGCCGGCGTGGATGAGGCCAAGCAGGAACTCACCGAGATCGTTGATTTCCTCAAAACCCCCGAGCGCTACACCGCCATCGGCGCCCGCATCCCCAAGGGGGTGCTGCTGGTGGGCCCCCCGGGCACCGGCAAAACCCTGCTCTCCAAGGCGGTGGCCGGTGAAGCGGGCGTGCCCTTCTTCATCATCAGCGGCTCGGAATTTGTGGAGCTGTTCGTGGGCGCCGGCGCGGCCCGCGTGCGCGACCTGTTTGAAGAGGCCAAGAAAAAAGCCCCCTGCATCATTTTCATCGACGAACTCGACGCCATTGGTAAGAGCCGCGCCGGCACCATGGGCGTGGTGGGCGGTAACGACGAACGGGAGCAGACCCTCAACCAGCTGCTCACCGAAATGGATGGCTTCGCCGCCAAGGACAAGCCGGTGATCGTGCTGGCGGCCACCAACCAACCCGAAACCCTCGACGCCGCCCTGCTGCGCCCGGGCCGCTTCGACCGCCAGGTGTTGGTGGATCGCCCCGACCTCTCCGGCCGCAAAACGATCCTCGACATCTACGCCCGCAAGGTGAAGCTGGCCCCCGGCGTCGACCTCGACCGCATCGCCCAGGCCACCAGCGGTTTCGCCGGCGCCGACCTGGCCAACCTGGTGAACGAGGCGGCGCTGCTGGCGGCCCGCTCCATGCGCACGGCGGTGGAGCAGGGCGACCTCAACGAAGCGATCGAACGGGTGGTGGCGGGCCTTGAGAAAAAGAGCCGCGTGCTCCAGCCCGACGAGAAAAAGGTGGTGGCCTACCACGAGGTGGGCCACGCAATCGTGGGGCACCTGATGCCCGGCGGCAGCAAGGTGGCCAAGATTTCGATCGTGCCCCGCGGCATGGCGGCCCTGGGCTACACCCTGCAGCTGCCCACCGAGGAGCGCTTCCTCAACTCCAAGGAGGATCTCGAGGGCCAGATCGCCACCCTGCTGGGGGGGCGCAGCGCCGAGGAGCTGGTGTTCGGGGAGGTCACCACCGGCGCCGCCAACGACCTGCAGCGGGCCACCGACATCGCTGAGCAGATGGTGGGCACCTACGGCATGAGCGATGTGCTCGGCCCGCTGGCCTACGACAAGCAGGGCGGCAGCCGCTTCCTGGGGGGCGCCAACAACCCCCGCCGGGTGGTGAGCGACGCCACCGCCCAGGCCATCGACAAGGAGGTGCGGGGCCTGGTGGATCGCGCCCATGGGCGGGCCCTGGCGATCCTGCGCCACAACCGCGGGCTGCTGGAGAGCATCTCCCAGCAGATCCTCGAGAAGGAGGTGATCGAGGGCGACGACCTCAAGAACCTCCTGGCCAGCAGCGTGATGCCGGAGCCGGCCTAGGGGTTGACGGCGGGGCCCCCGATCCCGCATAAGGGTTCTTTGAGATGGGCCGATGGCTGCCAGCCGCAGCATCCCCGCCTTGGCCGCCCTCCAGGGCCGGGATTTCCTCTCCGCCGCCGACCTCACCGCTGAGCAGACCCTGGGGCTGCTGGAGCTGGCGGCGGATCTCAAGGCCGGCCGCACCCGCATCGACCTGGGCGGGCGCACCCTGGGGTTGATCTTCTCCAAAGCGTCGACCCGCACCCGGGTGAGCTTCACCGTGGCCATGGCACGGCTGGGGGGCCAGACCATTGACCTCAATCCCCAGGTGAGCCAAGTGGGCCGGGGCGAGCCCGTGGCCGACACCGCCCGGGTGCTCAGCCGCTACGTGGATGCCCTGGCGATCCGCACCTTCGCCCAGGAGGAGCTGCAGGAGTACGCCCACTGGGCCTCGATCCCGGTGATCAATGCCCTCACCGACCTGGAGCACCCCTGCCAGGCCCTCGCCGACTACCTCACCCTCCAGGAGAGCTTCGGCGCCGTGGAAGGGTTGACCCTCGCCTATGTGGGCGACGGCAACAACGTGGCCCATTCGTTGATGCTCTGCGGCGCCCTGCTGGGGGTGAACGTGCGGGTGGGCTGCCCCCAGGGCTACGCCCCCAGCCCGGCGGTGCTGCAGCAGGCGCAGCAGCTGGCGGGCGACCGCTGCCGCATTGAGGTGGTGCATGAGCCGGTGGCGGCGGTGCGCGGCGCCCAGGCGCTCTACACCGATGTGTGGGCGTCCATGGGCCAGGAGGAGGAGAAGGGTGCCCGCGAGCAGGCCTTCGCCGGCTGGTGCCTCAATGAAGAGCTGCTGGCGGAGGCCGACGGGCGGGCGATCGTGCTGCACTGCCTGCCGGCCTACCGGGGCCTGGAGATCAGCGCCGGCGCCATGGAGGGCAGCAGCAGCCGCATCTTTGATCAGGCCGAAAACCGGCTGCACGCCCAACAGGCCCTGCTGGCGGCGTTGCTGGGCGGTTGCCAGCCGTAGCGCCAAGCGGTACAAATGTATTGACGCTCCCCCGATCCGCCGGTGCCCGCTGGAACACCCGAACCGCTCACCTCAGCCCAACAGGAGCTCTACGACTGGCTGAGCGACTACATCGGCCAGCACCGCCACAGCCCCTCGATCCGCCAGATGATGGAGGCCATGGGGCTGCGTTCGCCGGCGCCGATCCAAAGCCGCCTGCGCCACCTGCAGCAGAAGGGCTGGATCACCTGGCAGGAGGGCCAGGCCCGCACCCTGCAGCTGCTGGGCGGGTTCAACGCCGGCATCCCCGTGTTGGGGGCCGTGGCGGCCGGCGGCCTGGTGGAAACCTTCGACGACGTGCGCGAGCGGCTCGACCTGGCGCCCGTGCTGGAAACCCGCGGCCTGTTCGCCCTCACGGTGAACGGCGATTCGATGGTGGATGCCCACATCGCCGATGGCGACGTGGTGCTGATGGAGCCGGTGGCCGAGCCCAGCCGGCTGCGGGAAGGCACGATCGTGAGCGCCCTGGTGCCGGGTAGCGGCACCACGCTCAAGCATTTCCACCGCGATGGCCGCCAGGTGCGGCTGGAGGCGGCCAACCCGGCCTACGCGCCGATCGTGCTCGACGCCGACCAGGTGGCCATCCAGGGCAAGCTGCTGGCGGTGTGGCGCCAGGTGTGACCCCAGGGCCACCAACCCCCTGCGGTGTAAGCTCTTTCTGTCGAAACGATGCGGCCGCCAGGCCAGTCCGGAAGACCAGCTTCCGGCCAGTCGTTCACACCCAACGGGGCCATAGCTCAGCTGGTAGAGCACCTGCATGGCATGCAGGGGGTCAGGAGTTCGAGTCTCCTTGGCTCCATCCACGGTTCAGCACCGCAGACCAAAAGCCCGGCCTCGAGCCGGGCTTTTTGCTGGGCGCCAGCCTGGCTGCTCCCGGGCCCGTGGCCCAGGTCACAACCACCGCGTCGCCCCGGCAACTTCACAGAGGTACACTGTGCACACCAAAGCACTGGTATCCGTTGCTACTGTTTTGGTACGTTCATCCCCCAGCGGGACGCAGGTCTAGGCAGCAGGGAACGGGGCTGCCCATACCAGGCACATGCCATGAACACCCTCGCCCTCATCCGCGCGCAGATCCTGAAGGCCCAGCGCCTCCATCAGGCCCAACTCGCCAGCGTGAGCAAGAGCTGGACCCCGATCTACTGATCGCATCCAGATCACCATGGGCGCCCCAGACGGGGCGCTTTTTTCATGCCCGCCTACGGCTGCGGCCGGGCGCCGGCGGGGCGGCAGCTCAGCAACAGCAACCGTTGCACCAGCGCCGGGTCGCCCTGCAGGGCATAGGCCTCGATCTCGCGCTGGCGGCTGTCCTGGGGCAGCAGGGCCGTGGAGGCAACCACCTGCTGCAGGTTGTTCTGGCGCTGCAGGTAGCGCAGGAAGAAGCCATTGATCTGGGCGTGGCTGAGGCTGCCGTTGCGCCGGAACCCCTCCGCCAGGGTTGAGGAGGTGGGGGTCTCCAGCCCATCGAGGCAGTCCTGCACCACATGCACCAGCTCGTGGTGCAGCACGGTGCTGCGCTCCGCCGGGCGCCGGCTCAAGCCCTGGTTGAGGCAGAGCCAATTGGCGCCCATGTTGTAGAGGGCCAGCTGGCCAGGAGCCCCGCACTGGGGCCGGATCTCCACCGCCACCCCCAGGCCCCGCAGCCGCTCCAGCAGCTCGGCCTCAGGCAACAGCTCCGCCTGGGGAGCCGCCCTCAGGGCCGCCGGCAGCACCAGGGCCGCCCCGGCCGCCAGCAGCCTTCCAGCCGAGCGCCGCCAGCCCACCGCAAATCCAAAGAAAGTCTCAAGATTGTCGCACTCTGGACTCACGCCAGGCCCAGGTGCCAGACCCCGCCAACAGCAGCAGCAGCGGCAGCTCCCCCCAACGCCCATAGCCCGTGAGCCCCTGGCGCACCTGCAGCCGCGCCAGCAGTTCGCCAGGCACAAACGGCGCCAGCTGCTCCCGCACCACACCGGCGCCATCCACCACCAGGCTGGGGCCGGTGTTGGCGGCACTCACCAGCCAGCGGTTCACCTCCAGGGCCCGCAGCTGCGCCAGCGCCCGGAACTGCTGCTGCAGCAACAGCGGGTAGGGGTCGAGGTTGGCGCTGGCCAGCAGCCAGCCGGCCCCCTCCCGGGTGGCGGCCGCCAGGGCGGTGCCATCCGCCAGCTCATAACAAATCACCACCCCCACGGGGCCCTGCGGCCGCGCCAACAGCCGCGAGGGCTCCCCGGGGCTGACGCCCCCCACCGCGGACAACCCCGCCCAGGCGAACAGCTCACCGCCCGGGATCCATTCCCCCAGGGGCACCAACCGGTGCTTGTCGAGGGCGGCGGTGGGCCGCTGCTCGCCTGCAGGGAACAGCAGCAGGGCGCTGCGCAACTGGCTCCCCTGCTGACGGAAGCCGCCGCTGAGCACCTGCACGGAGGCCTGCTGGGGCAGCTCCTGCCCCAAGGGCAGGGCCCCCTCCGGCAACAGCACCGCCTGCACCCCCAAGCGTTGCGCCTGGCCGAGGGCGGCATCCAGGCGGCGCAGCAGGGCCTGCTGCTGGTCGAACTCAAATTTGCGGCGGGTGGGGATGGCCGGCTGCAGCACCAGCAGCTCCAAAGCCTCACCATCAGGCTGAAGCCGCTCGGCGCCATGCAGACGCCACCAGCCCAACCCCTGCACGGCCACCACCAGCGCCAGCCACAGCAGCCCCAGCCGCCAGGCCTGCCGGCGCCGGCCCCGCACCGCCAGCCACAGCCGCCACAGGCCCCAGCCGATCAGCAGCTCCAGGCTGGCTACACCGCCCGCCCCCAGCCAGGTGGCCCAGGCCGCCAGCGGCCGATCACCCGGCAGGGCCGACGCCCCCAGGCCGATCCAGAACAGCGGACCGCGGGCCAGCAGCACCTCCACCAGCCCCCACAGCGCCGCAGCAAACAGGGCCACCGGCAAACGCTCCGCCCCCAGCCGTTGCACCAGCCAGCGCCAGCCCCCCACCAGGGCCGCCGCCAGCAGGCCGCAACCCGCCCAGAGCAGCACACACAACGGCAGGCTCAGGGGCAGGGGCACCCCCACCCAATCCAAGGGGTGCAGCCACAGCAACCAGCGGTGGCTCACCAGCACCGCCAGAGCCCCCCACAGGCCGGCGGCGGCCGGCCCCAACCCCCACAGCGGCACGAGCGCCAACCACAGCAGGGGGGGACTGCCCAGGGGCGGCAGGGCCACACCCGCCAGCGCACCCCCCGCCAGGGCCGCACTCCACCACCACAACGGCCGGTTGCACACCATGGCCACCAACCCTAGGAAGCGCCATGGTTTGGGCATGGACACCACCAACCCCCTGCAACAGCTGCTGCTGCGCGGCCTCAGCACCACCTCCCTGG
>JBIKKZ010000032.1:0-11078 GCA_044360095.1 Vulcanococcus sp.
AGCTGTTCTGGGAATGCCACGACCCCACCCAGGGCATGGCCCAGGGCAACGACACCGGCACCCAGTACCGCTCGGCGATCTATGTGCCTGAGCCGGCGCTGCTGGCCCAGGCGGAGGGCTCCCGTGATCGCTACCAGGCATTGCTGACGGCGGCGGGACGGGGTGCAATCACCACGGAACTGGCCAGCGGGACGCCGTTCTATTTCGCCGAGGCCTACCACCAGCAATACCTGGCCAAACCCGGCAGCCGCCCCTATTGCTCCGCCCGCCCCAGCGGCGTGCTTCTGGATGCCTTCCCCGGCTCGGCCTACCGCTTGCCCGCATCGGTGTGGGGCCACTACGACTGGTCGATCGAGCACTGCGTGCTGCGTGGGGAGAACAGTCCGATCCAGCCATGATCAGCCTGACCCTCGTGCCCCTGCTGGCGATGAGCAGCCCCTGGTGGGAGGACTACGAGGTGCGTGAGCGCTTCCTCTGCGGCGACCGCGGCGGCCTGGTGGTGGAGCGCAATGCGTCGCAAGCGTCGCTGATCAGTGGACCCGCCGGCATCACCATGTTCCGTGAATCCAGCACCGAGCCGGGGCTGCGTTACCGCAACGGCGAGATGCTGCTGGTGCTGTGGGGCGACAACCTCACCCTCGAGCAGGGGCGCAGCACCCTGCGCTGCATTCGCACCGACCAAGCTTGAAACCAGGGAGGCCAGAACAGATTTCCATGAACCCCCTGCCCGACCGCACCGTGATCATCGGCATGCTGGCCACCCTGGGGCTGGTGTTCGCCCTGGTGTTCTGGTTTGTGCGGCTCAACCCCAGCACGCCGCCGCCGCTGCAATGGCGCGACAGTGCGCCGGTGCGGCCCGCCCAGCCGGCACTGCCGGGCAAACCGTCCAACGCCGCACTGATCTGAGCACTCCTGCAGGACAATGCGGCAGGCCCCTGCCCCGCGCGTTCCACCCGTGACGCCCAATCCGCAACGCCAGCTCCACCCTCTGCCCAAGGGGCTGGTGGAGCTCTATGGCCTGCTGGCGGTGCTGTTTGTGCTGGTGCCGGAGTGGATGGCCGGCGGCGCCCTGGCCGGCCTGCGCGAGGGGCGTGAGGGCAGCGACCTGCCGATGACCGCCCGCGCCTGGCGGAAGGTGCCGGAACTGCGGCTCGCCTCGATGCCACTGGCGGAGCTGCGGCGGCTGGCGCGGCAGTTGCGGCTGTGGGGTTATGCAGGTCTAAACCGCGACCAGCTCACCCGGCTGCTGCTGGGCAAAATCCGCGCCCGCGGGGCAAAGGCACTGTGGTAACTTCGATTTGCCGGGGCGTAGCGCAGCTTGGTAGCGCACCACTTTGGGGTAGTGGGGGTCGTGGGTTCAAATCCCGCCGCTCCGATTGATTCACCGGCGCGCCACCTGAGGGTGGCGTTTTTTATGCCTCGCGTGAACCCCTCTGCTGCTGTCAATGCAGGCGGGTGTTGACGCGGTAGCGGCGCAACCAGCGGTTCACCCGCGGCCGCAGGGTGGGGGGCACCTCCTCCAGCAGCTGGGAGAGCTCCAAGGCCCCAAGGCGGCGAAGGTCGCGCACATCCACATGCCAGAGCGCCTCCGCCTCCCGGATCAGCCGGGCCCAGGTGCGGGTGTCCTGCCAGCGCTGCACGCCATGCTGGGGGGGAACTGGGATGGCTGGGTGGCCCCGGGCTGTTGATGCCATGGCCGCCACCGGCGGGGATCGCCCTCAGCTTGAAGCGCGGGAGGGGCAGCGCCCCAAAGCCACGGTTCTGCTTCCCGTTGCTGAAGCAAATCAGGCGCTGCGGAGCTCCTGGGGGTCTTGGGGCTCCTCAAGCGGCACCACCGGGAACCCCAGCCGCTCCACCTCCCGCTCCGAGAGGCGGCGGGTCCAGGCACCGCTCACCGGATCGTTCCAGCGGAAACCGGCCTCACGGGCGCGGTGGCGCTCCTCGTAGGACACGCGGGCGCGGTAAAGCCGGCGCGGCTCCAGCCCCTCCGCCACCAGCTGCTCCAGCTCAGCGCAGCGCTCAAACACCTGGGCCAGGTAGATGCAATCGGTGAGGGCGCGGTGGGCCGCCCACACCGGCACCCCATAGGCCAAGGCCAGGTCGCGCACCGAGGGGTTGGGCCGCAGCTGGCGATCCGCTGGCCAGCGCAGGTCCTCCATGCTGCAGAGCCAGGGCTTGTCGACCGATGGCAAGGGGCCATGGCCGAACCACTGGCGATCGAAGGCGGCGTTGTGGGCCACCACCACATCGGCGCTCTCCAGCAAGGCCTCAAAGCAGGCCAGACCGGCGTTCCAGGGCTGGGGCAGGCGGCTCACCGCAGCGGCAATGCCGTTGATCGCTTCGGCGTCGTTGCGCGTGCAGGGCAGCAGAAACGACACCTGGGAGAGCACCGCCCGATGGGGCAAATCGAACAGCACAGCCCCCACCTCGATGCAGTGGTGGTGCTGGGGGTCGAGGCCCGTGGTTTCGGTGTCGAGGATCAGCAGCCGCTGGGGTCCGGCGGGAGCCGTGGGGGCGGCGGGCACCAGGCTGGCGGCCACTGGCGGCGCCGCCAGGCTCAGCAGGTCAGCCTGCTCCCAGCCCGGGGCAGCGGGATCCAGCGGCGGGGGCATCGGGCACATCGGCACTGCCGCCATGATCTCAGCGTTGGCGGATGCTGCCTAGGGTTTGCGCCACCCGCGGCTGCACCCCTTGGCCCAACCCCTGAGCAGCGGTGATCGCGCCCCGCAGATCGCCCTCACCGATCAGAACGGCGTGGAGCGCCGCAGCGACAACCTGGCGGGCAAGGCCCTGGTGCTGTTTTTCTACCCCAAGGACGACACCCCCGGCTGCACCATGGAGGCCTGCGCCTTCCGCGACAGCTATGCCGACCTGCAGGCCCTGGGGGCCGAAGTGTGGGGGGTGAGCGGCGATGACGCCGGCAGCCACCAACGCTTCGCCAGCCGCCACAACCTGCCCTACCCGCTGCTGGTGGACCGGGGCAACCAGCTGCGGCGCGCCTTCGGGGTGCCGGCGGTGCTGGGGCTGCTGCCCGGCCGCGTCACCTACGTGATCGACGCCGATGGCGTGATCCGCCACGTGTTCAACAACCTGCTGGATGGCCCCGCCCACCGTCGCGAAGCCCTGGAGGCCCTGCGGCGGCTGCAGACGGCATGAACTGGCGGCAGCGGGGCAGCCTCTGGACCCTGCAGCCCCCGGATGCCCAGGGGAGGGTGGAGTTCATCGGCGGCAGCTACCTGGCCGCCACCCCCCAGCTCAGCTACCGGCGGCTGCTGGAAGCCCTGGCCCGCCAGGGGCTCGAGGTGCTGGCGTGGAGCTACGTGCCCGGCTTCGACCACCAGGACCAGGCCAATGGGGCCTGGCGCGCCTTTCGCGCCGAGCGCAGCGCCCTGCCGCTGCTGCGCCTCGGCCACAGCCTCGGCTGCAAGCTGCACCTGCTGGCCCCAGACAACGGCCGCGGCTGCAGCGGCCTGGCGGCCCTGAGCTTCAACAACTTCTCCGCCGAGCGCAGCGTGCCCCTGCTGGCGGACCTGGGCCCGCGGCTGGGCATCAGCAGTGAATTCAGCCCCTCACCGGAGGAAACCCTGCGGCTGGTGGGGCGCGAGTACCGACAGCCGCGCAACCTGCTGGTGCGCTTCAACCGCGACGGGATCGACCAGAGCCAGCGGCTGCTGGATCAACTGCGCCAACGGCCCGGCGATGGCTCCAGCCTGGTGACATTGCCGGGGGATCACCTCACCCCCGCCAGTGCGGGGCTGCGGCAGAACCTGCTGGGCCGCTGGGCCGATGACCCCTCCCGTCAGCGCCAGATCGATCGCCTGGCGGAACTGGTGAGCGGGTGGTGGCGCTCAGACCCGCAGGGCGTCGAGCACGGAGCGGTCCTCCAGGGTTGAGGTGTCGCCGCTCACCTCTTGGCCGGCGGCCAGGGAGCGCAGGATGCGGCGCATGATCTTGCCGCTGCGGGTCTTGGGCAGGGCGTCGGTGAACTTGATCAGATCAGGCCGGGCGATGGGGCCGATCTCCTTGCCCACATGGCCGCGCAGCTCGGCGATCAGGGTGTCGTCACCGGTGCGGCCGGCTTCGAGGGTCACGAAGGCCACGATGCCCTCACCCTTGAGCTCATCGGGGCGACCCACCACCGCGGCCTCCGCCACGGCGGGGTGGCTCACCAGGGCGCTCTCGATCTCCATGGTGCCCAGCCGGTGGCCGCTCACGTTGATCACGTCGTCGACCCGGCCCATCACCCAGAAATACCCGTCGGCGTCGCGGCGGGCGCCGTCACCGGCGAAGTAGAGGAAGGAGCCATCGGCGGGGCGGATCTCCTCCCAGTAGCTCTTGCGGAAGCGCTCCGGGTCGCCGTGCACGGTGCGCATCATCCCGGGCCAGGGGCGGCGGATCGCCAGGTAGCCGCCCTGGTCGGCGGGCTGCGAGTGGCCGTCGTGGTCGACGATGTCGGCCTGGATGCCGGGCAGGGGCAGGGTGGCGGAGCCGGGCTTGGTGGGGGTGGCCCCCGGGAGGGGGCTGATCATCACGCCGCCGGTTTCCGTCTGCCACCAGGTGTCGACGATCGGGCAGCGGTTGCCTCCGATCACGTCGCGGTACCACATCCAGGCCTCGGGGTTGATCGGTTCCCCCACGGTGCCGAGGATGCGCAGGGAGCCCATGTCGTACTGGTCGGGCACCTCCCGGCCGCTCTTCATGAAGGCGCGGATGGCCGTGGGGGCGGTGTAGAAGATCGTGCAACGCAGCTTCTGGATCAGCTCCCAGAACGCCCCGGGCTTGCCCGGCCGCGGCGCCCCCTCGTACATCACCGTGGTGGCCCCGTTCGACAGCGGCCCGTAGACGATGTAGCTGTGCCCGGTGATCCAGCCCACATCGGCGGTGCACCAGTGGATGTCGTCCTCACGGATGTCGAAGATCCACTGGAAGGTGAGGTGGGCCCAGAGGTTGTAACCGGCGGTGGTGTGCACCACCCCCTTGGGCTTGCCGGTGGAGCCGGATGTGTAGAGCACAAACAGCCGGTCTTCGCTGGCCATGGGCTCCGCCGGGCAATCGGCGCTCTGGCCGTCCACCAGCTCATGCCACCAGTGGTCGCGGCCGGCCTGGAGGCTGCAGTCGCCACCGGCGCCGGCCAGGCGCCGCACCACCAGCACCTGCTCCACGCTGGGGGCACCGCCGTTGGCGGCCAAGGCTTCGTCGACTGCGGGCTTGAGCCGCACGGGCTTGTCCTTGCGGAAGCCACCGTCGGCGGTGATCACCGCCTTGGCCTCGCCATCGATCAGGCGATCGCGCAGGGCATCAGCGGAAAAGCCGCCGAACACCACCGAGTGGGGGGCGCCGATGCGGGCGCAGGCCAGCATGGCGATGGCCGCCTCCGGCACCATCGGCATGTAGAGCGCCACCAGGTCGCCCTTGCCGATGCCGAGGGCCTTGAGGGCGTTGGCGGCCTTGCACACCTCAGCGTGCAGCTGGCGGTAGGTGAAGCGGCGCTCGTCGCCGGGCTCCCCCTCCCAGATCAGCGCCGTCTTGTCGGCGCGCGGGCCACTGAGGTGGCGGTCGAGGCAGTTGTAGCTGAGGTTGGTGGTGCCCCCCTCAAACCAACGGGCGAAGGGTGGATTGCTCCAGTCGAGCACTGTGTGGAAGGGCTCAAACCAGTGCAGCTGGCTGCGGGCCTGCTCGCCCCAGAAGGCATCGGGGTCCGCGTCGGCGCGGGCCACCAAGTCGCGGTAGGACTGCAACGAGCCAATGCGGGCGGTGGCCGCCAGGGCCGCCGGCGGATCAAACAGGCGCTGCTCCTGCAGCACGGATTCGATCCCGGAGCTGGGGGCGGCCTCGGACATGGGGCGGGAACGGGGTGCGCCCATTCAAGCGAGGAAATCCCTGGGGCTGAACCGCTGTCACGCAGTGTCAGACCAGCGCTGACGGAAGATGGGGAGATGGTTCTGCCCGCCGCCTGCCTGTTCGACCTGGACGGCCTGCTGCTCGACACCGAGCCGTTGCACGCACAGGCCTGGCAGCAGGCCGCACGCCATTTCGGCCGTGAGCTGAGCAGCGAGGAACTGATGGCCCTGCGGGGCCGCCGCCGGCTGGATTGCGCCGATCAGGTGCGTGGCTGGATCAACGCCTCCGGCGGCCCGGCCCTCAGCAGCACCGAGCTGCTGGCGGTGCGCCAGCCGATCGCCGAAGCGCTGCTGGTGCAGGCGCCGCCGATGGCGGGGGCGCCACAGCTGGTGGCGCACTGCCACCGCCGGGGGATTCCCATGGCGCTGGCCACCAGCAGCTCGCGGGCGGCGGTGGCCCTCAAGGCCGGCCCCCACCCCTGGCTGCAGCCCATCGGCGTGCGGGTGCACGGTGATGATCCCGAGTTGCAGCGGGGCAAGCCCGCCCCGGATGTGTTCCTGCTGGCGGCCCAACGGCTGGGGGTGGATGCGGCCGCGTGCTGGGCTTTCGAGGATTCACCGGCGGGGGTGGCGGCGGCCCAGGCCGCGGGCTGCCGCGTGCACGTGCTGCCGCCACCCCACCTGGATGACGACGCCCTGGCGCGCAGCTATCCCGGCGAGCACACGCGGCTCATGGATCTGCACCAGGTGATCGGCGCGCTTGAAGCGGCTCAGTAGAGCCGGCTGAGAACAAACTCCGGCAGGGCCAACAGGGCGCTGCGGCTCTCGGAAGGTGGCAACCAGGTGAGCGCATCGCGGGCTTCATTGGCAAAGCCCTCCGCCAGGGTGCGGGAGCGCTGGATGGCGGAGCTGCTGCGCACCAGCTCAAGGGCCTGCTGCAGGTCGCCCTCCTGGCTGAATTCACGCTCGATCAAACCCGCCAGGGCGGGGCGCTCCTCGAGGGCGTAGAGGGCGGGGGCGGTGAGGTAGCCACTGGCCAGATCGCTGGCGGCCGGCTTGCCCAGCTGCTGGTCGCTGCCGGTGAAGTCAAGGATGTCGTCGACCACCTGAAAAGCCAGGCCCAGCTGGCGGCCGAAGCGGTAGAGGCTGTCGAGCTGGGGGTCAGCCAAGCCGCTCAGCACTCCGGCGGCGCGGGCACTGTTGGCGATCAGCGAGGCGGTTTTGCAGTAGCTCTTTTCGAGGTAGGTCTCGAAGCTCTGGCCCGTGTCGTAGCGGAACAGGCCCTGGCGCACCTCGCCGTCGGCGAGGTCCATGATCACGCGCGACAGCAGCTTCACCACCTCAAGGTCGTCGAGGTTGGCCAGGTGCCAACTGGCCTGGGCAAAGAGGAAATCTCCGGCCAGCACCGCCACCCGGTGGTTGAAGCGGCTGTGCACGGTGTCCACCCCGCGGCGGGTGGAGGCCTCATCCACCACGTCGTCATGCACCAACGAGGCGGTGTGGATCATCTCGGTGATCTCCGCCAGGCGGCGGTGGCGGCCGCTGAGCTCACCATCGGCCGCCAGGGCGCGGGAGATCAGCAGCACGATGCCGGGGCGCAGACGCTTGCCACCGGCGCTGAACAGGTGCTCAGCGGCGGCCTGCAGGATCGGATGGCCGGCACCGATCAGGCTGCGCAGATCACTGAGCAGAGCCTCAAGGTCGGCCTCGACGGGCTGAAGCAGCTCTGCAACCGTGGCCATGTCCCCCTGCGGCGCCGCGATCCTAGGAGGCGCGGGCCTCGTGCCGCTGGCTCAGATGAGGGGCAGCAGTGCCTCACCGTTGGGGCTTTGGGCCCAGCGCAGGGGCTGGCTGCAGCAATCGGCCCCCACCAACCGCGCCACGGCGCGGTCGAAGGCGGCGGCATCGCCGGTGGTGAGGAAGCAGTGCTGAGGGCTGGGGGGTGTTGGTGCCGCCGAGCGCAGGCCCCGCTGCTCCAGCACCTCCCCCAGGTGGCGGGCCACGGCGGGGGCGGGGTCGAGCACCGCCAAGCCCGGGCCCACCAAGCGCCGGATGGCTTCGATCACGAAGGGGTAATGGGTGCAGCCCAGCACGATCGTGTCGGCGCCGGCCGCCAGCATCGGCTCCAGGAAGCGCCGCAGGGTGGCGTCGCAGTGGGCACCCTCCAGCTCACCCTGCTCCACCAGGTCCGCCAGGCCGATGCACACCTGCTCCACCACCTGCACGGATCCGGCGCAGCGGCCCACGGTGGCGCGGTAGAGCTCCCCCTGGAAGGTGGCCGGGGTGGCCATCACCCCCACCACGCCACTGCGGGTGAGGCCCATCGCCGGCTTCACCGCCGGCTCAAGCCCCAGGATCGGCAGCTGCGGGAAGCGTTGCCGCAACGGTGCCAGGGCCACCGCCGAGGCGGTGTTGCAGGCCACCACGATCGCCTTGCAACCCCGTTGCACCAGGTGGTCGGCAATGGCCAGGCAATGGCCCTGAATCTCCGCGGCGCTGCGGTTGCCGTAGGGCACATGGGCCTGGTCCGCCAGGTAGAGCAAGGCTTCGCCGGGCAGGTGGTGCACCACCTGGCGCCAGACGCTCAGGCCGCCCACACCGGAATCGAAGATGCCGATGGGCACCTGGCTCATGGATTGGCCACCAGGTAGTTGAGCAGGCCGGTGGCGATGGCCACGGCCATGCGTTGCCGGAAGGCGGGATCCGCCAGCCGCGGCGAATCGAGCTGACCGGTGACGAATCCCATCTCCGCCAGGGCCGACGGCATCGTGGTGCGGCGGATCACGAAAAACCGTCCCGGCCGGGCACCGCGGTCGGGGCTGCCGGGGGCCACCCGCAGCATCTGGGTCTGCACCGCCTCCGCCAGGCGGCGGGAGCGGCCGTCCTGGAAATAAAAGGTTTCGATGCCGTTCACATCGGGGCGCGACATGCTCAGGGCATTGGCGTGGATGCTCAGGAACAAGTCGGCGCGGTTGTTGTTGGCCAGGGCCACCCGCGGCGGCAGGTCCACATCCACCTCGGAGGTGCGGGTGAGCAACACCTCAACCCCCTTGGCCTGCAGCAGCTGGGCCACCTGGAGGCTCACATCCAGCACCACATCGGTTTCCCGCAGCCCGTTGATGCCCACGGCGCCGGGGTCGGGGCCGCCGTGGCCCGGGTCGATCACCACCCGGTAGCGGCCCCGCGGCACCTCTGGCAGGGATTCGGCGGAGGGCAACGGCCCGCGGCCCCGCTCGAGCTCCTGGGGGGGGCGAGCCCGCCAACTGGGGCCGGCGGCTGCTTCCACATCCCCCTCACCGATGGGCTCCAGCGGGCCAAGGTTGGTGCCAAACACCATCTGCCAGCGCTCGGAACTGGTGCCCACCAGCCGCAGGGCACGGGAGTCGAGGCGGGCGCCCGGGCGGAATTCCACCACCAGGCGGGTGGTGGCGTCGTTGGGGCGACCCACCCGAACCTGGCGGATGGGGCCGTTGCCCCCCACCGTGCGGCTGCGCTGCGGGGCGCCGGGCAGGTCGATCCACACCCGGGGGCCCTGGCCAAAGCGGCCGTCCTCAAAAAAAGCCTGCAGGACGGTGCCCGGTGGCGTGCGCAGCTCCAGCACCCCTTCGGCGGTGATGCGCCAGGCGGCCAGGGCGCTGGCGGCCCAGGCGGGCAGGGCCGACAGCGCGGCCAAGCCACTGGAGAGGGGCAGGGCCGCCGCCAGCAGCAACCCCGGCAGCCGCGCCCGCAGGCGGTGGAAGAGGGGGCGCCTCACCGCTCAGAACAGGGCGGGGCGCCGGTGCTGCAGGCTGGGCATCTGGGCCTGGATGCGCTGGCGGTGGGCCACATCCACGGGGGCCACCGCTTGGCCGGGGCCGGTGCCGGCGTCGGCCAGCACGGTGCCCCAGGGGTCGATCACCAGGGCGTGGCCGTGGGTCTGGCGGCGGCCGCCGTGGCTGCCGGTCTGGGCCGGTGCCACCACGTAGGTGGTGTTCTCAATGGCCCGGGCCTGCAGCAGCACCTGCCAGTGGTCCTTGCCGGTGAAGGCGGTGAAGGCCGCCGGGATGAACAGCACGTCGGCGCCGGCCCCGGCCAGGTGGCGGTAGAGCTCCGGGAAGCGCACGTCGTAACAGATGGAGAGGCCCACGCGGCACAGCCCCGGCACCTCCACCACGGGTGGCAGCTGCAGGCCGGGCTTCACCGTGGCCGATTCGCGGTAGGTGTTGCCGTCCGGCAGGTCCACATCGAAGAGGTGGATCTTGTCGTAGGTGGCCAGGATCTGGCCATCCTTGCCCACCAGCTCGGCACGGTTGCTGGTGAGCCGGTCGCCGGCGGGCACGGGGTAGCCCCCCCCCAGCAGGGTCACCTGGTAGCGGCGGGCCATGGTCACCAGGAAGCGCAGGGCACGCTCCGCCAGGGAGGCGGCCAGGTCCAGCCGCTGGTCGTCGTCGCCCATGAAGGCGAAGTTCTCGGGCAGGCCCACCAGGTCGGCGCCGCGGCGGGCGGCCAGGTCGATCTGTTCCTCAGCGGCGGCGAAGTTCTGCTCGGGATCAGCCGTGCTGTTGAGCTGGATCGCTGCAGCGAGAAAGCTGGTCAAAACTGGATTTCCACCGCCGGGCGCACTGTAAGGGGCCTGGCAAACGGCTCAAGCGGCCTGGATCACACCGGGGCTGGTCTGGGTGGGCACGATGGTGAGGTTGTCCACCGCTGCGCAGCAGGCGAAGTCGGCGTCGTGGTTGCCGATGCCGATCAGCCGCTGCCCGTGGCTGGCGGCCCGCAGGCAGGTTTCGGTGTCGTGGTGCCACTGCTGCCAGAGGGCCAGGGCCGCCAGGGCTTCGTCGTTGCCGCAGCGCACCCCCACATGGGGCGACACCCCCAGCTCCAGGGCGGCAGACACCACCGCCCCGGCCGCCAGGCTGTCCTCCAGGGAGTAGTCACCCTCCCAGCCGCTGCCCACGATCCACACCCGGGCGCAATCGCATTCGATCAGCCGCCTCGCCACGGCGGTGCGGTTGGGAAGGCAGGCGGTCATCAGCAGGGGCACGGCGCGCACCGCCTCCAGGGAACGGGTGCCATTGGTGGTGCTCATGAAGATGCGCTTGCCACCCACGCACTCAGGCGTCACCGCCAGGTGGGAGTTGCCCAGGTCGTAGCCCTCCACCCGTTTGCCGCCCCGTTCGCCGGCCCGCAGGCGGCGCTCAGCGGGCCAGGCGGCGGCAGCGGCCTCCAGGCCAGCCAGATCGGCGAAGGCCTGGATCG
>JBIKKZ010000199.1:0-3439 GCA_044360095.1 Vulcanococcus sp.
TGGTGTTGGCAAACAGGTGGCCGCCGCCCCCGGTGGCCAGCACCACCGCCCGGGCCGCCAGCCAGCGCAAGGCGCCGTTGTGCAGCACCTGCAGGCCGCGGCAGCGGCCCCCATCCATCCACAGCTTCAGGGCCAGGGCCCCCTGCACCCGCAGCAGCCCGGGCCGCTCCAGCACGCGCCGCTCCAGGGCATCCACCAGGGCACCGCCGGTGCGGTCCTGGGCGTGCAACACGCGCCGGTGGCTGTGGGCCGCCTCCAGGGTGGTGCTCAGCGCGTCGCCCTGGCGGTCGAAATCCATGCCCAGCTGCAGCAGCCGTTCCACACAGGCCGGTGCCTCCCGCACCAGCAGCTCCACCGCCGGCGGGTCGCACAGGCCTCCGCCGGCGCGCAGGGTGTCCTCAATGTGGCTGGCGAAGCTGTCGTCGGGCTGGGTCACCGCGGCGATGCCCCCCTGGGCCCAGCGGCTGGCGGATCGCGGCGCGATCTCCTTGCTCAGCAGCAGCACCCTCAGCTCCGCCGGCAGCTCCAGGGCCGCCATCAGGCCGGCGGCGCCGCCGCCGACAACAATCACATCCCAGCTGGCGGAGAGCTGCGGCATCGAGCCTCAGGTCTGGTGGGCAACAAAAAAGCCGTCGGGAGGGCCCGACGGCTGGCACCGGTGGCGGAATCTAGGTCGCGTGCAGGCTGCGGCCAGCGGTGCCGGACGGCTCAGCGGTATTGGCCGTCGTTGATGCGGTCAAAGCCTTCGTTGAGGGCGATGGAGGCGGGGGTCACCGTGAAGTTGCCCTTGTACTTCTCCACCAGCTCTTTCTGGCGGGGGGTGAGATCCAGGCTGAACAGGTCGTCAACGCTGTTGTAGGGCCCGCCAAGCACGATCTTTCCGGCGAGGGTGGGGTACATCCCCGGGAAGGCCTGGAAACGGCGCACCGAGCAGTTGTTGAGGTCGATCTTGTCGCCGCGCTCCGCGATCTTGTCGTCGGCCACGTTGCGCAGCTCGGCGGCCTGGGCGGTGGGGGCGAGCACCAGGTTGAGCAGCAGGCCGGCCAGCAGCACGCCACCCATGAGCCACGAAACCAGCCGTTTCATCGAAAACTCCGTCTGAACGGGAACCACAGCGCTGCCGGGCAGCCCTGCAAACCTACAGGTGGGGTCGCTGCGGCCCCAGCCCCCTTGGACAGGCTTTTGCAGTTCTTCAGATCAGGCCACTGAGCTGCGGAGCCCAGAGGGCCGCCGCCAGAAACAGCCCATCCACCGCCAGGGTCGTGGCGATGGCGGAGGCCGCCAGGCGCCAGGCGGGGTCGGGGTGGTGCCAGAAGCGGCGGCACTGCTGAATCAACAGCACCGCCGCGATGAGCGTGGCCAGCAGGGGCAGGGGCGCCAAGACCCCCAGGGCCGCCCGTTGCAGTTCCAGCGCCGCCTGATCCAGGGGCGCCTCCAGCACCTGGGTCCAGCGCTGCATCACACCGGTGATCGCCATCACCGCATCGGTGCAGGCCGTGCCGGCCAGGGAGGCCAGATAAAAACTGCCCGCCAGCCGCCAGCGCCCCCCCAGCCCCGCCACCGCCAGGGGCAGAGCAAAGGCCTCAATCGGCAGGTGCCACAGGGGATGCAGGCGGAACCAACCCCAAAACAGGCACCCCCCCAGCCAGCTGCCGCTGAAGCCCACCAGCAGCACACCGGCGGTGCTCCAGGCGGTGGAGCGCCGCTGGGCCAGCCCCACCCCCGCCAGCAGCAGGATTGCCGTGAACAGCGCCGCGCTGAACGGGGCCAGCCGCACCCAGGGGGCCTGCAGGAACACCGGCAGGGCCACCAGCAGGGCCCCCGCCAGGGGCAGGGCCCACAGCCCCTGGGGCCGGGCTTCGATGGCCAGTGCCGTGCCGCCCCAGATGGCCACCCCCTCTGCGGCCACCCCCGATGGAGCCAGGGCAGGTGCCGTGGTCTGCAGGGAATGGCGTGGGGGTGCCCCGATCACCGGTTATGAAGAAAGGTGTCCAACCTTAAGGGAGCTGCCGGCCCGCCCTGCGCCTTGGCCGCAGGGGGCAGGGGGCCATAGGGTCGGCCCAGAGATCAGGGCTCCCATGGGTGCTGTGCCGGTTGACCAGTCGCTGGGGGTGGTGGAGGCCTGCTGGCGCTATGGCGTGCTGGGGGTGGTGCAGGGCCTCACCGAGTTTTTGCCGATCAGCAGCACGGCCCACCTGAAGGTGGTGCCGGTGTTGCTGGGCTGGGGGGATCCCGGCGTGTCGGTGACGGCGGTGATCCAGCTGGGCAGCATTGCGGCTGTGATCGGCTTCTTCCGCCGCGATCTGCAGCAGGTGGCCCTGGCCATGGGGGCAGCCCTGCGCCAGCGCCGCTGGCAGGAGCCCGATGCACGCCTGGGGTTGGCCATCCTGCTGGGCACCCTGCCGATCCTGGTGGCGGGCCTGGGGATCAAGCTGCTGGTGCCTGATTTCGACCGTTCCCCCCTACGCAGCCTCACCTCGATCGGCGTGGTGTCGATCGTGATGGCGCTGCTGCTGGGCTTGGCGGAGCAGCTCGGTGCCCGCCGTCGGGGGCTGGATGCGGTGCGGGTGCGCGATGGTTGGCTGGTGGGCTTCGCCCAGGCCCTGGCCCTGGTGCCCGGCGTGTCCCGCTCCGGCAGCACCCTCACCGCGGCCCTGCTGGATGGCTGGAACCGCGCTGATGCGGCCCGCTTTTCGTTTCTGCTGGGCATCCCGGCCATCACCATCGCCGGCCTGGTGGAGCTGAAGGACGCCTTTGCGCAGCCGCTGGCCGGCGGTGCCCTGCCCCTGCTGGTGGGGATCGCCAGCTCGGCCCTGGTGTCGTGGCTGGCCATCGCCTGGTTGCTGCGCTTTCTGCAGCAGCACAGCACCTGGTGGTTTGTGGGCTACCGGTTGTTCTTTGGGCTGGGGGTCTTGCTCAGCGCCGGCCGTCTGGCGGGCTGAGGCCGCTGCGGGCGCGGCCCGAGCATCAGACTGGGCTCAGCAGCTCTGGCGGTGCAGCGCCCGTGTGGAACGAACCCTCGGCCGGTGTGGCCCTGGTGGATGGGGATCAGCAGCGGTTGCCCCAGCCGGCGGTGGTGGAACGGGTGGAGCCCGATTCCATCGGCGAGGAGTTGGGGTTTCAGCCGGGGGATCGGCTGCTGAGCGTGAACGGGGTGCGCCCCCGCGATCTGATCGATTTGCAGTTTTTGGTGAGTGCCGAGGAGCTCACCCTGGAGGTGGAGGACCCCGACGGCAGCCTGCATCGGGTGGAGCTCGAGAAGGAGGCCGATGAGGGGCTGGGGCTTGCCTTCACGGAGGCCCTGTTCGATGGCCTGCGCCAGTGCAACAACCACTGCCCCTTTTGCTTCATCGACCAACAGCCCCCCGGCCATCGCCGCAGCCTGTATTTCAAAGACGACGACTACCGCCTCAGCTTTCTGTATGGGTCGTACCTGACC
>JBIKKZ010000033.1:0-10906 GCA_044360095.1 Vulcanococcus sp.
TGGCCGGGGTGAGCACCACCCGGTGGCCCCGTTGCTGCAACAGGCGCAGCGTGTCCGGGCTGAGGCCCTCCTCGGTGCTGATCTGATCGGGCCACAGCTGGCTGTGGATGCGGGGGGCCGCCACGGCCGAAGCCAGGTTGAGGCGATGCACCAAGCGGTTGAGCAGCACCTGCAGCACCGTGGTGATGATGCGGCTGCCGCCGGGGCTGCCGGTGGCCAGCCAGGGGCGCTCGCCGGGTGCGAACACCAACGTGGGGGTCATGGAGCTGAGGGGGCGGCGGCCGGGGGCAATGGCGTTTTGGGCCCCCTGGCGCAGGCCATAGGCGTTGGGGGCACCGGGCTTGGCCGTGAAGTCGTCCATCTCGTTGTTGAGCAGGAAGCCCGCCCCCGGCACCGTGATGCCATTGCCATAGGCGGTGTTAAGGGTGGTGGTGAGCGCCACCAGGCCGCCGTCGCGGTCCACCACCGAGAGGTGGGTGGTGTTGGTGCCCTCCGCCAGGGGGGTGGATTCGGCCTCCAACTCCGCCGCCGGCCGGTGGCGATCGGCGCGCAACCGTTGCCGTTGCTGGGCGGCATGGCGATCGCTGAGCAGCCAATTCAACGGCATCGCCACCTGGGCGGGATCCCCCAGCAGGCGGTTGCGGTCGCGGTACGCGAGGTTCATCGCCTCCACCATTGTGTGGATCGTGGCGGCGCTGTTCAGGCCCGTGGCCGCCAGATCCAGGGGCTCCAGCACCTTGAGCAGCTGCAGCAGGGTGGCGCCACCGCCGCTGGGGGGCGGCATGGTGAGCACGCGGTGGCCGCGGAACGTGGCCTGCAGCGGCGTGGCCCAGGGGGCCCGGTAGGCCGCCAGGTCGGCGGCGCTGATCAGGCCATCGCCGCGGGCCATCAGCGCCACCAGGGCCCGGGCCAGGCGACCGCGATAAAAACAGCCCGCCCCCTCGGCGGCGATGCAGCGCAGGCTGGCCGCCAGCTGCGGCTGCCGTAGGATCTCCCCAGGCGCGTAGGGCTGACCGCCGGCCTTGAAAAACTGCTGCGCACTGGCCGGATCCGCCCGCAGCAGGGGCGCCGCCGCCCGCAGCGAACGGCTCAGTTCCGCCCCCACCGGGAAGCCCCGCTCCGCCAGGTCGATGGCCGGGGCCAACACCGCCGCCAGCGGCAAACAGCCATAACGGGCCTGCACCTGGGTGAGCCCCGCCACACTGCCCGGCACCGCCGTGCTCAGCAGGCTGCGCAGGGCCCGGTCGCGGTTGACGCTGCCATCGGGGTTGAGAAACAGATCGGCCCGGGCCCGGCCGGGGGCCGTTTCACGGAAATTGAGGGCCACCGCCTCGCCGCGGCCCACGGCGATCGCCTGCGGGGAGGAGATGGCACGGGCCACCGCTGGGCAGGTGCGAACCGGCCCCGTGCGCGGCAGCCACAGCACCAGAAACCCACCCCCGCCCAGGTTGCCGGCCTGCGGCAGGGTCACCGCCAGGGCAAACGCGGTGGCCACCGCCGCATCCACGGCATTGCCACCGCGGCGCAGAACCGCCGCCCCCACCGCCGCCGCCCGGGCCTCCTGGGCCGCCACCATGCCACCGCCGGATTCCAGCGGCTGCGCCCGCTGGGCCTGCTCCTGCAGCAGGTTGGCAGCGGGCACAGCCGGGGCCGCCGGGGCGGCGGGCATGGCACTGGAGGCCAGCAGCGGCAGCGCCGCCAGCAGCAGGGCGGGGGTCATCGACCACCTCCCTCGCCGGCGGGGCCATAGCCGCCCCCGCCGGGGGTGGCCACGCTGATCCGATCGCCGGGCTGCAGCTCCAGCGCCACCGAGCCCGGCAAGGGCTGGGCGGTGCCATCGGCGCGGATCAAGGCGTTGCTGCCGCAGGCGCCGGGCCCAGCGCCCGCCAAGCCAAAGGGGGGCACGTCGCGGCTGCCGCTCAGCAACGACAGGGTGAGCGGGTCGAGGGCCCGCAGCTCCCGCACCACCCCATCGCCACCGCGCCAGCGGCCGGCCCCACCGCTGCCCCGGCGGATCGCAAAGCGCTCCAGCCGCACCGGCAGCCGCTGCTCCAGGATTTCGGGATCGGTGAGGCGGGAGTTGGTCATGTGGCTCTGCACCGCCGAGGCCCCATCAAAGCCATCGCCGGCCCCGGTGCCGCCGCAGATGGTTTCGTAGTACTGGCAGTCGGCGTTGCCGAAGCTGAGGTTGTTCATGGTGCCCTGGGCCGCCGCCATCACCCCCAGGGCGGCGAACAGGGCATTGGCCACCGCCTGGGAGGTCTCCACGTTGCCGGCCACCACCGCCGCCGGGGGGTTGGGATTGAGCAGGCAGCCCGCAGGCACCACCAGCTCCAGCGGCGCGAAGCAGCCGGCGTTGAGGGGAATCGGCTCCGGCACCAGGCAGCGGAAGCCGTAGAGCACCACCGCCTTGGTGATCGCCAAGGGGGCGTTGAGGTTGCCGCCATGCTGGGGGGAGGTGCCGCTGAAATCGATGCGGGCCCGGCGGCGGCGGTGGTCGCAGCGCACCGCCACCTGGATCCGCAGGCCGCTGTCGAGCTGCACGGTGGCCTGGCCGTCGTGCAGGCGATCGATCACCCGCCGCACCGCCTCGGCGGCGTGGGCCTGCACCTGGGCCATGGCCCCCTGCACCGCCTCGGGCCCCACCGCCGCCATCAGCGCCTGCAGCCGCTCCACCCCCAATTGGTTGGCGGCCACC
This sequence comes from Vulcanococcus sp., assembly GCA_044360095.1. Taxonomy (GTDB): domain Bacteria; phylum Cyanobacteriota; class Cyanobacteriia; order PCC-6307; family Cyanobiaceae; genus Vulcanococcus. Next base: position 2,699 of record JBIKKZ010000033.1, read on the forward strand.
TGGGCCTGCAGGTCCTGCAGCAGCTGGTCGGGGTTGCGGGCGGGCCAAGGGCCCTGGGCGAGCCGTTGGCGCCACAACGGCTCCAGCAGGGTGCCGTTGCGCACCAGGGGCACGTTGTCGAACAGCAGGCCTTCCTCGGCGATGCTGTGGCTGTCGGAGGGCATCGAACCCGGCGTGATGCCACCCACATCGGCGTGGTGGCCGCGGCTGGCCACAAAGGCCCGCAGCTGGCCGCCCTCAAACACCGGTGTGATCACGGTGAGATCCGGCAGGTGGGTGCCGCCGTTGAACGGGTTGTTGGACACCACCGCATCGCCGGCGGCCAGGGGCGGATGGTCGCCGGCGGCCACGGCCCGCAGCAGCGCCGCCACGCTCTCCCCCATGGACCCCAGGTGCACGGGGATGTGGGGGGCATTGGCCACCAACTGCCCCTGGGCGTCGAACAGGGCACAGGAGAAATCCAGCCGCTCCTTGATGTTCACCGAGGCGCTGGTCTGCTGCAGGCGGGTGCCCATCTGCTCGGCAATGGCCGTGAAGCGATGGCTGAACAGCTCCAGGCCGATGGGGTCGAGGCTGGTGGAATCGAGGCTGTTGGCGACGGGGGGCTGCGCCGCGGCCGCCCGGTGCTCGAGCAACAGTTCCCCGCCCGCCAGGCAGCGGGCGCTCCAGCGGGGCGGCAGCAGGTTGGTGCCGGTGGGCTCGGTGATCAGGGCTGGCCCCTCCACCACCTGGCCGGGGTGCAGCCCCTGGCGCTGCCAAAGCTGGGCATCCCGCCAGGCGCCATCGCAGTGGATCTGAATCGGCTGCGGCTCCCCTGCAGGCGCGGTGCGGGTCGGGGCGGCCGTTGGCATGGGTGAGGGCAGCCTTGTTGCCGGCTCCATGGCCAGCCCGCCGGTGCGCAGCAGCGTGAGCCGGTCCACGACCACCGCCGGGCGCCCCCCTGGGCCGGCCTGCGGCAGGTAGCCATAGCGGCGCCGGTAGAGCGCCTCAAAGGCCTCGATCAGCGCGCTGCAGGGCGCCTGGGGCGGCCAGGCCACGGCCAACAGCTGATCGCTGCCCCCCAGGCGCAACTGCAGCTGGCGTTGCGGCGGCGCTTGGGCCTGCTCGTCGGCCAACTGGCGCTCCAACCGCTGCAGCAGCTCGGGGGAGAGCGGCTCATCCACGGGCTGCTCCTGCAGCAGCCCCTCCTCCGCCAGGCCGATGCCGTAGGCGGAGAGCACCCCAGCCAGGGGATGCAGCAACACCTGGGCCATGCCCAGCTGCTCCGCCAGGGCGCAGGCGTGCTGGCCGCCGGCCCCGCCGAAGCTGCAGAGCACCGCCTGGCGCAGGTCGTGGCCCTGCTGGATCGACACCCGCCGGATCGCTTCAGCCATGCGCTCCAGCGCCACCGCCAGCGCCCCCTCCGCCACCGCTTCGGGGCTGCTGCCCATGGCCTCCGCCAGCGCCTGAAACTGGCGCTGCACCAGCGGCAGGTCGAGGGGTTGGCGGCCGTCGGGGCCGAACAGCGCGGGGAACTGCTCGGCCCGCAGCCGCCCCAGCAGCAGGTTGGCGTCGGTGAGCGTCAGGGGGCCACCGCGGCGGTAGCAGGCCGGGCCGGGCACCGCACCGGCCGACTGCGGCCCCACCGCCAGGCGCAGCCCATCGAAATGCACCTGCGACCCACCCCCCGCCGCCACGGTGTGGATCTGCAGCATCGGCGCCTGGATCGGCACGCCCCCCAGCTCCACCTGCTCGCGCCGCGGCCAGTCCCCCTCGCAGTAGCAAACGTCGGTGGAGGTGCCGCCCATGTCGAAGCCCACGATGCGCGAGAAACCGGCGGCGGCGGCGGTGCGCACCGCCCCCACCAGACCACCGGCGGGGCCGGAGAGGATCGTGTCCTTGGCGCGCAGGGCCTCGGGGGCCGCGAGCACCCCACTGGATTGCATCACCCGCAGGGACACCTGCGGGCCCAGCTGCCGCTGCACCCGGGCCAGGTAGCCCTGCAGCACCGGCGCCACCGCCGCCTCCAGCACGGTGGTGTGGCCGCGGGGCACCAGCCGGGGCAGGGGGCTCACCCGGTGGGAGAGGCGCACCGTCTCGAAGCCCAACGTCTCCAGCCAGGTGCCAAGGGCCAGCTCATGGCTCGGATTCACGGTGCTGTGCAGCAGCGCCACGGCGACGCTGCAGCAGCCATCGGCACGGGCCTGGAGCAGTTGGGCCTGCAACGGCGCATCCAACACCAGGGGCTCGAGCTCTTCGCCGCTGGCGGCCAGGCGGCCCCCCACCTCCAGCACCCGCCGCTGCAGGGGCTCGGGCCGCGAAATCTGCACGGCAAACAGCTCCGGGCGGTGCTGGTCGCCGATGGCCAGCAGATCGCCGAAGCCGCGGTTGAGCAGCAGCAGCGTGGGGGCCCCCTTACGCTCCAGGAAGGCGTTGGTGGCCACGGTGGTGCCCAGGCGCACCTCCAGCACCCGCTCCGGCGGGATCGGAGCCTGGGGATCGCTCAGATCGAGGATGGCGCGGATGGCCGCCACGGCGGGGTCGTCGCCCACACCGGCCTGCTCGGAGAGCACCTTCTCCACCCGCAGCTCACCGTCGGGGCCGCAGGCCACCACATCGGTGAAGGTGCCGCCGCGATCAATCCAGAACCGCCAGCCGGCGGGCATCAGCGGTAGTTCTGGAACTGCAGGGGCACCTCCACGTCCTGGCCCTTGAGCAGGTTGATGGCGGCCTGGAGATCGTCCTTGCTTTTGCCGGTGATGCGCAGGGTGTCGCCCTGGATCGCCACCGTCACCTTCTTGAGCTCATCGCGCACGGTTTTGCTCAGCTGTTTGGCCAGCTCCTGGCTAAGGCCCTTGCGCAGCTTCACCACCTGCTTGAGGCGGTTGCCCCCCACCGGCTCCGGGGTCTGGAAATCGAAGATCTTCAGCGAGAGGTTGCGCTTGGTGGCCTTCTGGCGCAGCACGTCCTCCACCGCCTGCAGGGTCATGTCGCTGGCGGTGGTGATCGTGAAACTGGTTTCCTCCAGGTCGATCTCGGTGGCTGAATCCTTGAGGTCGTAGCGGGTGGCAACATCGCGGCGCACCTGGTCGAGGGTGTTCACCAGTTCCTGGCGGTCGAAGTCGGAGACGACGTCAAAGGAATAGGTGTCGGCCATGGGGCAGCGGTGGGCGAGGACCACACCCTAGAAAAGGGTCACCGATTCGCCCCAATCCAGGGTGCCCCTGCCCATGCATGCGAGCTTTGCCTGGTCGCTGCTGCTGGCCGCCGGCGTGGTGGTGGCCAGCCTGGTGCCGTTGGGGGCGGCCCGCTCCCAGGCCGATTTCCAACTGAGCGACCTGGCGGCCCCGCGGGCCATGGCCGAACGGCTGCCGGAGTGGGGCAAGCGGGCCAACTGGGCCCACCTCAACAGCTTTGAGGCCTTCACCCTGTTTGCCCCGGCGGCCCTGCTGTGCCTGATCGGCCAGGTGCACAACCCAATCGCGGTGATCGCCGCTTGGATCCACCCGGCCCTGCGCCTGGCCTACATCGCCGCCTACGTGGCCAACCTGCCTCCGCTGCGCTCCCTCTGCTGGGCCGGCGCCATGGTGTGCACCGGGGTGCTCTACGTGGAGGGGCTGAAGGGGGTGCTGGCGGCGGGCTAGTCGAAATACATCAGGCTCACCACCTTGCCCATGTCTTCGGCGGTGCGGCAGCTGGCGATCAGCGTTTCGCTGTCGTGGAAGGCGTAGCAGATCAGCTGGTCGCAGCGGCGGATGATCTCCTGGTTGCAGAGGCTGCTGGCCATCGGCAGGGGCAGCTCGTCGTTTTCGGGCTTCTCCACCAGGTGCAGCACCCGCTCGAGCTGGTCGCGCGATTCCCGCGGCTGGCGTTCCAGGCTCTGGGGCAGCAGCACCGTGAGCCGGGAGGCATCCACCTCCAACACACCGCGGATCACGGCGGCGTTCACCCCCTGGGATCCGGAGGTGATCAAGCTGTGGCCCTCTTGGGCCAGGGAGCGGGCCACCAACTCCACCAGGTGCACCGACACCACGGGCACGTGGCGGCTGCCGAGCATGGCGATGCGGCGCTTGCTGCGGTCCTGCAGCATCGCCAATTCCTGGGCCAGGGTGTCAATCCGGTCGAGGGCCGGTAAATCGAGGGACCGGGTCAACGCACGCCACCTGCTGACAGCCCGAAACTAGCAGTGGTCAAGCGGCCACCGGCAGGCGCAGCCTCGCCAGCAGCGGCTGGAAATTGCAGTGCTCCTCCACCAATCGGAAGGCGAAGGTGGCCTTCACCGATTCGTGCAGGCGCACGTGGCCGAAGGTGCTCTCCACCACCTCCACGGTGGTGAGGGTGTCGTGCTCCACCTTCAGCAACGGCACCTCCAACTCCTCGGCGCGGGAGATCAATTGCGGCAGCGGTTCGCCGGCGCCGGTGAGGATCAGGCACTGGGTGGAGGCCTCCAGGGCCGCCAGCTGGATGTCGGTGCGATCGGCACCGGTGACCACCGCCATGTTGCGGCGGCGGCGGAAGAACTCCATGGCGGAGTTCACGTTCATGGCGCCGATCGAGAGGGTCTCCACCAGGAGATCGAGGCGGTCATGGCAGCAGAGCACCCGGGCATCGAGACGCCGCACCAGCTCCTCCACCGTGACGCTGCGCAGCAGCGGCGAGCGCGGCATCACCCCCAGCACCGGCAGGCCCAGCTGCTCCAGCGCGGGCACCACATCGGCCCGCAGGGCCTCCACCTGCTCCGGCGGCACCCCATTGAGCACCACGCCGCAGAGCAAATCCCCCAGCTGCCGCTGGGCCGCCAGCAGCGGTTCAACACTGCTGCAAGCTCCCCAGGCATGCACGAGCAACACCGGCGCCTGCAGCCCCTGGGCCACCTGGGCCAGGCTCAATCCATAGAGCAGGCCGTCGTGCAGGTGGCCGGAGGCCTCCAGCAGGGTGAGCCCCTCGCTGCAGCCCTGGAGCCGTTGGCGCAGGCGCTCGAAGCCCGGGCCGGCCTGCAGGTCGCCGGACAGGAGTCGCTGCCGGGCAGCCTCGCTGCCCTGCAGATGCACCGATGGCACCAGCTGGTCGTCCGCCAGGCCCAGGATCTGGCCCACGAAGCGCACGTCGTCATCGATCAGCTCGCCCCCATCCGGGGTGGCCTCGGCGCTGTCGGCCAAGGGCTTGCCCAGCCGCACCGGCACCCCCTGCTGCAGCAGCAGCCGGGCCAACCCCAGCACCACGGCGGACTTGCCGCTGAAGGCCTGGCAGGAGCCGATCAGCAGCGCACTGGCCTGGCCCATGGGAACAACGCTGTTCGGTGGAATCTAGGCTGACCTGGCGGCGGCCAACAGCTCCCCCAACTGCATGGTTCAGCTGCCCTTCGATGGCCTCACCGTGGCGGTGACCGGCGCCAGCGGCAGCCTCGGCCAGGCCCTGCTGCGCCAGTTGCACGGCCAGGGGGCCACGCTGGTGGCCCTCACCAGCCGCGGGGAGCCGCTGCAGCTCAGCGACGCCGAGGGCCGCCCCATCCCCCTGCGGCAGGTGGGCTGGCGCTGCGGCGAGGAAGGGGCCCTGGAGCCGGTGCTGGCGGACTGCCACGTGCTGGTGATCAACCACGGCTTCAACAGCCATGGCGACCGCAGCGCCGGCGCCGTGGAGGCGTCGCTGCAGGTGAACGCGCTCAGCAGCTGGCGGCTGCTGGAGCTGTTTGCCCGGTTGGCCCAGGCCGATCCGCCGGGCCATCCGCAACGGGAGCTGTGGATGAACACCTCCGAAGCCGAAATCCAGGCGGCCGTGAGCCCCCTCTACGAGCTCAGCAAACGGCTGCAGGGGCAGTTGCTCAGCCTGCGCAGCCTCGACCTGGCGGGGCCGAAGCTGCGCATCCGGCGGCTGGTGCTGGGGCCGTTCCGCTCCGCCCTCAATCCCATTGGGGTGATGGGCGCCGGGTTTGTGGCCCGGGAAATCCTGCGGCAGGTGGGCTGGAACTGCAGCCTGGTGATCGTCAGCCCCAACCCGCTCACCTACGTGCTGATGCCGCTGGCCAGCCTCAGCCGCTGGTTGTACTTCTCGCTTGTGAGCCGACCCAGCCCCTGAGGGCAGGGTTCAGACGTCGCGGTCGGTGAGGATCTCGCAGCCGTCGCTGGTCACGGCGATGGTGTGCTCCCACTGGGCGGAGAGGCCACCGTCCACCGTCACCACGGTCCAGCGGTCCTTGAGGGTGCGGCACACCTTGCTGCCGGCGTTGAGGATCGGCTCGACTGCCAGGGTCATGCCGGCCCGCAGCTTCATGTTGGGCAGCTCCCGGGTGCGGTAGTTGAACACCGAGGGTTCCTCATGCAGGTTGCGGCCCACGCCGTGGCCCGTGTAGTCCTCCACCACGGCGAAGCCATGGGCCTCCACGTGGTCCTGCACGGCGCCGGCCAGCTCGAGCAGGGTGCTGCCTGCCTTCACCGTGGCCAAGCCCTTCATCAACGACTCCTGCGCCACCCGCGACAGGGTGCGGGCCTGCTCCGGCACCCCCTCACCCACACAGATGCTCACGCAGCTGTCGCCGTGGTAGCCGTCGAAGTAGGCGCCGGTGTCGATCTTCACCAGGTCGCCGGCTTTGATCACCCGCCTGTGGCTGGGGATGCCGTGCACCACCTCATGGTTGATCGAGGCGCAGATGCTGGCGGGGAAACCGTGGTAGCCCTTGAAGCTGGGCACCGCACCCATCTCGCGGATGCGGCGCTCGGCGTGGGCATCCAGGTCGCCGGTGGTCATGCCCGGAGCGGCCATCTCGATGATCTCGCGCAGCACCGTGGCCACGATGCGGCTGGCCTGGCGCATCGTGTCGATCTCGCGGGCGCTCTTCACCTCCACACCGCGGCGGCTCTTCTGGATGCGGGGGCCGGTTTGGGTCACCAGGGCCTGGTGGGCCTCGGCACTGGCCTGGGCCTGGGTTTTCTGACTGGCGGCCAGCAGATCGGCGAACAGATTCATCGCAACGTCATCTCAGCGTCAGGGGAGCGCCATCGCCATGGTTGCCGCAACAGTTGAGGCCCCACCAAATCAAGTTAGAACCTGAACACCGCGTCCGCTGCCCCCGGCCATGTCGACGTTGTTGCCCCAGGTGCGCCGCTGGCATGCCGCCGCGGCCCCGTTTGTGCTGGCGCCGCTGCTGCTCACGGTGTGCAGCGGCATGGCCTACCGGTTGCTGAAGGATTGGGGCGGCCTGGGGCGCGACCAGGTGCATTGGTTGATGGCGCTGCACGAAGGGGAATGGCTGGGGCCCGCCGCCGAGCCCCTGGTGGTGCTGCTCAATGGCCTTGGGCTGCTGTGGATGCTGGGCAGCGGCGCCCTGATGCTCAGCCAGCGCTGGCGCAGGCGCAGCAGCGGAGGGGAGGGGGCACCCTGAGCCGGTACACTTGACGTTTGGCCGGGCGTTCAACCAGCCGGGAAGGCAGCGGAATCCAAGGACATGACTGACGCGAACAACACCGACAAGACCACCTCCGCAGCCGCCGAGACCGCTGCTGAAACCCCTGCCGTGGAGGCCAGCACCGAAGCCGTCGAGGCCAACGCTGAAGCCGTTGAGGCCACCACAACAGCCGCCGTGGCCGTGGCCGAGAAGCCTGCCGCCAAGGCCGCCGGCACCACGGTGACCGTCGGCAAGCTCAGCGCCCAGGAATTGATCCGCGCCTTCGAAGCCGAGCAGATCGCCAAGCAGGCCAAGGATCTGCCCGACATTTATGTGGGTGACACCGTGCGTGTGGGTGTGCGCATCACCGAGGGCAACAAGGAGCGCATCCAGCCCTACGAGGGTGTGGTGATCGCCAAGCGCCACGGTGGCCTCAACGAAACCATCACCGTGCGCCGCATCTTCCAAGGGGTGGGCGTGGAGCGCGTGTTCCTGTTGCACAGCCCCCAGGTGGCTTCCGTGAAAGTTGAGCGCCGCGGTAAAGTGCGCCGGGCGAAGCTCTTTTATCTGCGCGACCGAGTGGGCAAAGCCACCCGCGTCAAGCAGCGCTTCGATCGCTGAGGCCTTACGCCTTCAGTTCCCAGGCTTGCCACCGCCGGTGGCGGCCCGCCGAGCGATTCAATTTCGATTGAATCGGGCTCGGTCGAGGGAGCATCGGCCTTGCGCCGTTAGTTCAGTTGGTAGAACGCAGGTCTCCAAAACCTGATGTCGGGGGTTCAAGTCCTCCACGGCGCGTTCGGTGCTCTCCCCCTGCAGTCTCTTCGTTCCGGACATGGAGTTGGATCTAC
>JBIKKZ010000200.1:0-3410 GCA_044360095.1 Vulcanococcus sp.
TCATCACGAGCATCCGTTACTGGGTGATCCACGCCGTGACCCTGCCGGCCCTGTTCCTGGCGGGATTCCTGTTCGTGTCCACCGGCCTGGCCTATGACGCCTTCGGCACACCCCGCCCGGATGCCTACTTCCAGGCCGACGACGCCAAGGCCCCCGTCGTGAGCCAGCGCTACGACGCCAAGGCCTCCCTCGACCAGCGCCTGAAATAAGCCATGACCCAATCCGCCGCCTCCTCCACGCCCCGCAACTACCCGATCTTCACGGTCCGGTGGTTGGCGGTGCATGCCCTCGGCATCCCCACGGTGTTCTTCCTGGGCGCCCTGGCCGCCATGCAGTTCGTCCGCCGCTAAGACAAGCCGCCGCCATGCAACGCAACCCCAACCCCAACAACCTGCCGGTTGAACTGAACCGCACCAGCCTCTACCTGGGGCTGCTGTTCGTGTTCACCTGCGGCGTGTTGTTCTCCAGCTATTTCTTCAACTGATCGGGAGGTCCTGAGATGAGCAGCAAACCCCGCACCCTTCCCGACGGCCGGATCCCCGACCGCCTTCCCGATGGCCGCCCAGCAGTGGCCTGGCGCTCCCGCTGGACCGAAGGCGTCCTGCCCCTCTGGCTGGTGGCCACCGCCGGTGGCATGGCCGTGATCTTTGTTCTGGGCCTGTTCTTCTACGGCTCCTACACCGGCATCGGTTCGGCTTGAGCAGCCCACCGAACACAACCCAAACACGCCGAAGCCGTAGACCGAAGCGGCGGCGGCTGTTTTGCCCAGCCCATCCTGAGCAGAGGATCGAGGGTAACGGCCAGAAGTTTTTCTTACATCTGATCACTCCTGAAGAGCTGAAAGCGCGCGGCATGGCCCACAAACGGGCGCAGCTCGTAATAGAGGCCTATCCCGTGCTAGTGCTTAGCAACGAATGGCTGGAGGAGCTGTTCTGCCGACAATGCGGCGGCACCAGATGGTGCCATGTCACCCGGGTCGACCGGATGCTGCACACGGTGCGCTGGGCTCCACGCGACCTGTGGCAGCAGGTGGCCCATGTGGATCCCCTGCAACCGAACCCCAGCGTGAGCGAATTCACCCGCCGTTCAGCCCGCAGGCCCTCGCTGAAGCGGGCGGATGGTAAAAGCTTCCACGAGCCCAGCTGAGACCGAACTGGCATGCGCTGGTTTGGTTTGGGGTGACAACCTGGCCCGTGTTCTCAGCACCTTCAAACCAATCCCCCGTACTCCTCGAGCAGCAAAATCTCATCCTGGATTCGCTGGGCGCTCGATTCATTGGGCTCGAGTAGATGGCGGAGCTGCACGTGATTGCAGTCAGCTTGGCGTCGTGCTCGGTGAACCGAGCGTTCTCGCTCTCGAGCTGCCGGATTCTCTTCTTCCGCTCTGTCGATCTGATCTCGAGATCGACAACGGGACGCTAGTTGAGCGTCGACAGCCAGCGCCGGAACCTAGGCAGCGAGGTGTAGTAGGCAGATTTATCGAAACAGCCCTTGCTGATCCAGGGCGACGTTGCCGAGGAAGGGGATGTGGACATGGCTGTACGACGTGAAAAGGGTGATCAGCGCGAGCAGGCTGCTCAGGAGCAGGGTGATCCAACCATGGATGCAGAAAAGTAAACCCTGCGCACGCCCAGCCCTCAACGCTCGGTCAACAATACACCTGTACCAGCAGTCGGCGGAAGGCCCTTGGCCACTCAAGTGGCTTCCACGAGGCCGCAGGCCGGGAAGCCGCGCTGGCCCGCATGACAGTGCGCGATCACCAGTTTATGCGCATAGCCACATGGCTTAGGCCCAAGAAAGAGACCGCGTGGAGCCCTCAATGCGCCAGGAAGTCATCCACGCTCACGCCGGCTTGGCGCAGGATGGCCCGAAGCGTTCCTCAAGGAATGTCGCCTGGGTGGTTGGGGATGGTGGTGTAGCGCTGACCAGATGCCTGGTACCAGATTTCGTGGGAGCCTGCCGCCTGGCGATCGAAAGCAAACACAACATGCTTAAGTCGTTTCACCACATCGCATTAGCGAAAACCTGAAAGCCGACCCATCACGCACTGAGCACGACGGGAAGCTCAAACGACTGAGCGAGAGCCGTCGGGACGTCGTGCTCACCTAGCTGCAGGCGTGATTCGTGAAGCTCCCTGGCAAGGTCGCGAGCGATTTCAAGGGTCTCGGTGAGGGTGCGCCCCTGGGCAACAACACCAGGAATGGTGGCGCAGGTTGTTAGGTACCGGACTTAAGGAAGCTGCTCAACCTGCAGTTGACTAGTCATTCAGCCACGACTATCAGACGTCGAGCGACGGTTTCAGAGTAAGCCCGTCAAGGCATCGCAAGTGCAGCCAAAGGGCCCGATGGAGAGGCGTCAACTTTCCTGGCTTAAGGGGGGAAGCCGGGGGGTGTTAGCGCCCGTAGACCGCCTCATTTGCTTTGCCGTGGTCTTTGAAGGCCCGTATCGCATCCCAGAGATCGGCGCGATTGGTGGACACCATGCCGCCTTCGCCGGCGGTGGTGAGGATCTAGTCTTGGCAGAAGCTCCAGGCAGCCACATCACCACAGCTGCCCACGGCCTGTCCGTGGATGCGGGCGCCATGGGCTTGGGCCAGGCTTCGATCACGGCGATGCAGTGGGCGCGAGCCAGCTTGATGATGGCGGGCATCTTGGCAGGCCTGGGATCAACCCCTCGGCAGGATCCGACGCACCGGGCGATAGTTCCAGAGCGGCAAAGCGGGTTTCACAGCAGCTGAGCACTTCGCCAGGCCCCAGACATGCGAGCGGGCCGAGGCGGGAGAGCCGGCTATGGCGCCGTTGACACTAGGCTGCCTACAAGCGGCGCAGGTGACGTCGTGATCAACCACTGCGCCGCTATTGACCAGCACAGCGGTGTGGGGAAAGGAAGTGGCATTCACCACAGCGGCGGCTAGCACCACAGACCCTGGGACGATCTGGGCTGTTGCGCTCACGATGGCTCGTGGATGCATACCCACAACGAGGGATGCCGCCACATGCTCCAACAACCTACTGACAAGTTTGATGGAGGGCTGGGTTGACGATGCGGGCCACCACTTGGTCCGGTGGGGCTTGAACGGAGGTGGCAAGCAACCAACTCAGCTCTCAGGCAAGCGACAGGGCTCCCAGCACAGGCTGTCCATTAGCCAAGGTACCGGCGGGCTGGCCGTCATCAAGGAAGCCCACCTCCTGATGGCCATTGGCGGCGGGCATCGGCGAAAGAGCTACAATGGCAGATGGCAAAAGGATTAACCAACGCTAGGCCGTCAGCGGCGAGATGCCTCGGCAAAAGGAACAGCAACCTGTTGATCCAGCCAGATACCAATCAGCAACTGAAGGGCAGCGAGGATGATCACCCAAGGCAAGCCCACCCACAGCAGGGCGATAGCGAGCAAAGCCGTTGCAACAACAT
>JBIKKZ010000201.1:0-3402 GCA_044360095.1 Vulcanococcus sp.
CCTTCTCGAACACCTTCTGGGGGTCGGTGAGCATGTCGCCGGGCTCGGGCTCGAGCGCCTTGGTGGAGAGGGAGATGCGACCACGCTCGGCGTCGAGGTCGATGATCATCACCTTCATCTGGTCGTTCACATTGAGCACCGTGTGGGGCGTCTCGATGTGCTCGTGGCTGATTTCGGAGATGTGCAGCAGGCCGCTGACACCACCGATGTCGATGAAGGCGCCGTAGGGCTTGATGCCGCGAACGGTGCCGATCACCACTTCGCCCACCTCGAGGCGGTTCATCTTGCGCTCCACCAGGGCGCGACGGTGGCTGAGCACCAGGCGGTTGCGCTCCTCATCCACCTCCAGGAACTTCAGCGGCAGGAAGTCGGCCACCAGATCTTCCTTGGGCTTGCGGGTGCTGATGTGGCTGCCGGGGATGAAGCCCCGCAGACCCTCCACGCGCACCAGGGCGCCGCCGCGGTTGGTGGCAAACACCTCGCTGTAGATGGTGGCGTCTTCCTTCTGGAGCTGGCGCACCCGCTCCCAGGCCCGCTGGTATTCGATGCGGCGAATCGAGAGGGTGAGCTGGCCGTCTTCGTTTTCCTCGCTGAGGATGAAGAATTCGCGCTCCTCGCCGGGCTCGAGCACATCGGCAATGCCCTCCACGCGGTTGATCGACACCTCCTGCATGGGCATGAAGGCGGCGGTCTTGGCGCCGATGTCGATCATCGCGCCCTTCGACTCAATGGCGAACACCGCGCCCTTGACCACATCGCCGGGCTTGAAGTTGTAGTCGTACTTGCTCAGCAGCGACGCAAACTCATCCAGCGTGAAGCCCACACCCTCGATATCCCGTGCGGCGGCCCGGCTGCTGGGGTCGTCGGCGCTGGGCACGTCATCGGGGATGCCGAGGTCGAGATCGGCGTCAGCGGCGAAGGCCTGGTCCAGGTCCAGGTCGGCCTCAACCACCGCCGTGGCGCTGGACTCGAGCTCGGAGGGGGTCACGGTCATGGGGAGACGGCGGTCTGCCGGAGGCAGTGCGAGAGGAACCCGTGCACCGTCCGCCGACAGGCACAGGGGAATCAAGCACTATACAAAGTGGCTTCTGGGGGCCTTCAGGGCCGATCCACCCGTGGCGCAGCAAGGATGCGGGGGATCAGCCCACCGCCGCCAAACGCTTGCTGCGGGGGGCGCGGCTGAGGCCTTCGAGGGTGGCCACAAAGTCGCTGACGCTCTGGAATTGCCGATACACCGAAGCAAAGCGCACGTAGGCCACATCGCTCATCTGGGCGAGCTGCTGCAGCACCATCTCACCGAGCTCGATGCTGGCCACCTCACGGCCGCTGCGGGCCTGGAGCTGCAGTTCCAGCTCATCCACCACCGCCTCCAGGCGGCTGGGCTCAAGGCCTGTTTTTTCGCAGGCCCGCAGCAGGCCATGCAGCAACTTGTTGCGGTTGAAGGCTTCGCGGCTGCCATTGCGCTTGAGCACCGTGATCGGCACGGTTTCCACCCGCTCATAGGTGGTGAAGCGGAAGTCGCAGTGCAGGCACTCCCGGCGCCGGCGCACGCTGCGGCCCGAATCGGCCGAGCGCGATTCCAGAACGCGGCTGTCGGTGTGCTGACAAGAGGGGCACTGCATGCCCGATCAACCGCCACAAGGGATGTTCAAGTTTAGACAGAAGTCAAGCGATTGAGAAGCCCACCCAGTGCTTGGTTTTGACGGGCCAGCGATCGGGATTCGGCGCCAGATCATGAGACTGGGCATGCCACAAAAAAACCCCGCCGAAGCGGGGTGGGGGGAACGATCCGCGGCCACTGGGCCATCGGCCAAGGCTCACTTGCCGATCTTCGGAGGATCGCGGAAGGCGATGGCGAAGAACAGGGTGGAAATGGCCAGGGCCAGAATCAGGATGTAGGCAAAGCTCTCCATGGGGTCTCCTCTGGATCAGCTGAGGGTGGTGCCAGCGGGGGGCACGTAGCCCTCCGGCAGACGGCGGGTGGAACGGTCGCCCAGTTTCTGGAACAAACCGAACTCCACCTGTTCGCCTAGATCGGGGTCGATCCCGGCAAACACATCGCGGTAGAGGGTGCGGGCACCGTGCCAGATGTGGCCGAAGAAGAAGAGGAGCGCGAAACAGGCGTGGCCGAAGGTGAACCAACCGCGGGGTGAGCTGCGGAAGGTGCCGTCGGAGTGGTAGGTCTCGCGGTCGAATTCAAAGGCTTCACCCAGCTGGGCCTTGCGGGCCAGGCGCTTCACATCGGCCGGATCGGTGAAGGTCTGGCCGTTGAGAGCACCGCCATACACGGTCGCCGTCACGCCGGTCTGCTCAAAGGAGTACTTCGCTTCAGCCCGTCGGAAGGGGATGTCAGCGCGCACGATGCCCTGGCTGTCCTCGAGCACCACAGGGAAGTTCTCGAAGAAGTTGGGCAGGCGGCGCACCTGCAGGTCACGGCCGTCCTTGTCGGTGAAGGTGATGTGGCCGAGCCAGCTGGTGGGCAGGCCATCACCGTTCACCATCGGACCCACGCGGAACAGACCGCCCTTCGCGGGGCTGTTGCCGACGTAGTCGTAGAAGGCGAGCTTTTCAGGAATCGAGGCGTAGGCCTGTTCCTTGGTGGCGCCGTTGTCGAGGGCCGTCTGCACGCGCCGGTTGATTTCTGTTTTGAAGTAGCCCTGGTCCCACTGGTAGCGGGTGGGGCCAAACAGTTCGATCGGCGTCGCCGCAGCGCCGTACCACATGGTGCCGGCCACGATGAAGGCCGCAAAGAACACCGCCGCGATGGCGCTGGAGAGCACCGTTTCGATGTTGCCCATGCGCAGGGCCTTGTAGAGGCGCTCCGGTGGGCGGGTGGTGATGTGGAAGATGCCGGCGATGATGCCGACGATGCCGGCGGCGATGTGGTGGGCCACGATGCCGCCCGGGTTGAAGGGGTTGAACCCCTCAGGGCCCCAGGCCGGTTGAACCGGCTCCAGATGGCCCGTGATGCCGTAGGGGTCTGAGACCCACATGCCGGGGCCAAACACGCCGGTGAGGTGGAACGCGCCGAAACCGAAGCAACCCAGGCCGGCCAGCAGCAGGTGGATGCCGAAGATTTTGGGCAGATCAAGGGCCGGCTCCCCGGTGCGGGGGTCCTGCCAGATCTCGAGGTCCCAGTAGGTCCAGTGCCAGATGGCGGCCAGGAAGAGCAGGCCGCTGAAAACGATGTGGGCCGCTGCCACACCTTCGAAGCTCCAGAAGCCGGGGTCAACACCGGTTTCACCGGTGATGCTCCAGCCGCCCCAGCTGCCGGTCACACCCAGGCGGGCCATGAAGGGCATCACAAACATGCCCTGGCGCCACATGGGGTTGAGCACCGGGTCGGAGGGATCGAAGATGGCCAGCTCATAGAGCGCCATGGAGCCGGCCCAGCCAGCTACC
>JBIKKZ010000034.1:0-10784 GCA_044360095.1 Vulcanococcus sp.
GCGCTCGGCGATCTGCGCCTCCAGCTCCGCCAGGGGCGGCACCGCAAAGCCCCGTTGCTCCAGGTCGAGGGCGCGGCGCCGCGCCCGCTCGGCCGTGGTGGCGGTGAGAAACACCTTCAGCTCGGCATCGGGGAACACCGCCGTGCCGATGTCACGCCCCTCCGCCACCAGGCCGCCGCGCTCCCCCATGGCCTGCTGCTGGCGGGTGAGTGCCTCGCGCACACAGCCGTGGGCCGCCACCACCGACACCTGGCCGGTCACCTCCGGTGAGCGGATCGCCGCGGTGACGTCGTGGCCGTTGATGTGCACCTGCTGCCCCCCGGCGGCGGCGGTGCTCAGCTGCAGATCCAGGTTGGCCAGCAGCGGCTCCACGGCACCCGCATCGCTGGGGTCGGTGCCGCTGCGCTGCACCCACCAGGTCACGGCGCGGTACATGGCGCCGGTGTCGAGATAGATCAGGCCGAGCCGCTCCGCGAAGGCGCGGGTCACCGTGCTCTTGCCCGCGCCGGCGGGGCCATCAATGGCAACGATGGGGGCTCGGGTCATCAGAAACACGTGATCGATCAGGCGGGTGGCCCCGCAGTGCGCGGCCACCGCCAGCAGGGTGAGGCCCGCCAGCTGCGGCCGGGGCTGCAGGCTGAGGGGGTCGGTGGCCTCCACATAGTCCACCACCAGCTGCTCCCGCTCGAGCTGGTGGCGCACCCGGTTGAGCAGGGGGGCCATGGGCGCCGACCGTTCCAGGCCCTCGGCCGCGGCCCGCAGGATGCGCGGCAGGGCGGCGGCCTGCCGCCGCTCCTGGGGATCGAGGTAGCGGTTGCGGGAGCTGAGGGCCAGCCCATCGGCCTCCCGGCGGGTGGGGCAGCCCTCCACCTGCACGGCCAGACCCAGGTCGGCCACCACCCGGCGCAGGATCACCAGCTGCTGCCAATCTTTTTCCCCCAGCAGCAGCCGATCCGGCCGAATCAGCGCCAGCAGGCGCACCACAACGGTGGCCACGCCGTTGAAGTGGCCGGGGCGCCGCGCGCCGCACAGGCCCCGCTGCAGGCCCTCGGGCGGCTGGATGCGCGTGAGATCTTCGTCCCCCTGGGGGTAGAGCTCCGCTGCGCTGGGGGCGAACAGGGCATCGGCTCCGGCGGCGGCCGCCAGGTGGCCATCGCTGGCCAGGTCGCGGGGGTAACGGGCGAAGTCTTCGTGGGGGCCGAACTGCAGCGGGTTCACGAACACACTCACCAGCACCCGCGGCTGGGCGCCGCCGCGGCGTTGGCCCGCTCGTCGGATCAGGCTCTGGTGGCCCGCGTGCAGGGCCCCCATGGTGGGCACGAAATGCAAGGGCGCATCCCCTCTGGCGGCGAGCCAGCGGCGCAGCTCAGCAGTGGTTTGGAGCAGCTCCACGGCTGACCTCCACGGCTCAGCTCCCTGGGGGCCACCCTACCGAAGGCCCCCCTGGGGCTTCACGGGGCAGCCAGGCACAACAAAGCCCAGGGGGGCACCCTGGGCTGGTTGGGGCTGGCGGCAGCGAAACCGGTAGGGCGCTGGGCGCCCCCGGATCACTGCAGCACTTCGAGTTTCACGCTGGCCACGCCACTGGCGACGACCCCCAGTTCGCTGGCGGCGCCGTGGGCCAGGTCGATCACGCGGTGGCCATGGAAGGGGCCGCGGTCGTTGATTCGCACCACGGCGCTGCGGCCATTGTGGAGGTTGGTGACGCGCACCTTGGTGCCGAAGGGCAGCGAGCGGTGGGCGGCGGTGAGGGTGCCGCGGCGCAGCACTTCACCACTGGCGGTGCGGTTGCCGTAGAAGCCGGGGCCGTACCAGCTGGCCTGACCGCGGCTCACGGAACGCACCCGGCGCTCCAGGCTTGGGGGCTCCGACGGCGTTGCGATGGGCAGGGCCGGTGCGGCGGGCTTGTTGAGCGGAGACTCCTCAACGGATTCGCTGGCCTCGACGGTGCGGATGGCCAGTTCGATCGACGGGGTGCTCTCAGCGGCGGCCACACGACCCGTGGTGGCGAAGGCCGGGGTCAGGGCGGAGCTGCCGGAGAGGAGGAGGGCGGAACCGCCCAGAAGTGCAAAGCGACGCATAACAGACGGAACTCGCCGCGATGAACGCAGCCGTCACTGGGAAAGACGTGACCCGCCTGCAGAGGAACCAATCAACACTTGGAAAGAAGTTGTTGATGGGAACTGCTGACGAAGTTCCTAACGGGAATTGACGACGCCGCAAACGTAACGGAAGCCGTGTGGAGATTTGATCACAAACTGCCGCGGCGGGAATGATCAGCATTTGCGATCACATTTGCGAATCATTGGCTATCGCTGGGATCTCGCCGGGCCGCCAACCCCGCATTCGATCAGCAGCTGTGATCGGCTTAATAAGCTCCGCTGATCAGAAAATGTGCCGATCTGGATTTCGTCCATCGCCTGAGGCGGCCCTGGTGGGCCCCCGGGCGCCGTGCCGGGGCAGGATCAAGGCAGATGGTTGCCTTCCGGGCATGGATTACCGCACTGCCGGCGTCGACGTGGTGGCCGGCCGCGCCTTCGTGGACCGCATCCGCACCAGCGTGGAATCGACGCGCCGCCCGGAGGTTCTCGGGGGGCTGGGTGGATTCGGCGGCCTCTGCCGCCTGCCGGCGGGCATGCGCAAGCCGCTGCTGGTGTCGGGCACCGATGGGGTGGGCACCAAGCTCGAGCTGGCCCAGGCCCATGGCCGCCACCACGGCGTTGGCCTGGATCTGGTGGCCATGTGCGTCAACGACGTGGTCACCAGCGGCGCCCAGCCGTTGTTTTTTCTCGATTACATCGCCACCGGCAAATTGGCCCCTGAGGCCATGGCGGCGGTGGTGGAGGGCATCGCCGATGGCTGCCGGCGCAGCGGCTGTGCCCTGTTGGGGGGCGAAACCGCCGAAATGCCGGGGTTCTACGGCGCCGGCCGCTACGACCTGGCGGGCTTCTGTGTGGCGGTGGTGGAGGAGGACGATCTGATCGATGGCGGCCAGGTGCAGGCCGGCGATCAGATCCTGGCGGTGGCCAGCAGTGGGGTGCACAGCAATGGCTTCAGCCTGGTGCGCCGCATCCTGGAACTGCCGGAGGCGGCAGCGGATCGGCCCCTCACCCCGGGTGGGCCGGCGGTGCTCGATGCCCTGCTGGAGCCCACCGTGCTCTATCCCTCCCTGGTGGCGGCGTTGCTGGCGGCGCCGGTGGAGCTGCACGGCATGGCCCACATCACCGGCGGCGGCCTGCCGGAAAATCTGCCCCGGGCCCTGCCCGATGGTGTGCATGCCTGGGTTGATCCCACCAGCTGGGAGCGTCCGCCGCTGTTCCGCTGGTTGCAGGAGAAGGGTGAGGTGCCGGAGGCAGACCTCTGGAACACCTTCAACCTGGGGGTGGGCTTTGCCCTGGTGCTGCCGGAGGCCTCGGTGGAAGCGGCCCTGGCTGTGTGTGCGGCGGAGGGCCACCGGGCCTGGCGCCTCGGCGAGGTGCGCCCAGGGGCGGCTCCGGCGGATCAGCCGTTGGTGGGTTTGCCGATTTGATCACCGCCGCCAGGGCCGCCCGCGGCGGCGGAGAATTGCATCAGCCTGTGCACCCGGGCCGTTCTTTCTGGGAACCCTGCCTAGGGTGCATGCACCGTGGAGCACTCGCTTCGGTGATCTGCTGCACCGCTTGGTCGCACGGCGGGGTTTTCCCCGTTCGTCGCCGCTGACGTCACATCCCTGACCACGCCTAGACCTCGCCCAAGGGAACCCCAGCGCTGACCCCTGCCTAGGGATGTCATCGCTGCTCTCTTGTCGGTTTCATATCCCTTCTTTATTTCCATAGTCATGGCCTTTACCGGCTCCTCCGCCCAGCTGTCTGGCGGATCGTCATCCCCTGCCGCCGCGCTGACGCGCTCCAGCCGGATCACCCGCCGCCGCAGCTCCGCCGGCCCCGTGCCCCCCAACCGGCCGCTGCGCCCCCGGGAGACCTACCCCAGCCGCAGCAATGTGCGGCCCACCTTCCTCACCCTGCGCGACCACGGCAAGGTGTTTGTGGCTGATTTGCCGCGCCTCTCCGATGGCCAGTTGGCCCACGTGGGGGCAGAGGCGCGGGAGGTGCTCGACAGCCTGATGCGGCGCCTGGAGCAGCTCGAGCAACCCCTGCAGCTCAGCCCCCAGGAGCAGGAAACCCGCATCCGTGCGGCCACCAAGCGGGATGTCACCGAGCGCTTCATCCGGGCGGTGGAGGAGGAGCAGGAACAGCGCCGCACCAACCCGGCCCTCAAGGCGGCGGCGGGTGAATCCCTGGCCCGCACCTTCCTGGAGCTGGCCCGCCACCGCCTACCGGGGTCCACGTTTGATTCGCTGCTGCAGGAGGCGTTGGCCGCCTGCGACGACGCCCCCTCGGCCGACACCACAGCCTCGGCCGACCACCCCGATCCAGCTGAGGAGGCCACCGCCGCTGAGGGGCCTGCCGCCGAACCGCCGCGTCCCCGGGTGGTGACCCTGGTGCGTCACCCCGTGGAGGCCCTGCCCCAGCGCCTGCCGGTGGTGCTCACCCCAGATCCCTCCCCCGCCATGGGGGAAGAGCCCCTGGATCAAGCGATTTGATCCTGCGGCGTCCCGCCCGTCAGGCGCTCTGAAAGGGGTTGGCGGGCATGCGCGCCGCCGTGTTGGCCAGGGCCAGCTGATCCAGGTGCTGCCGCTCGCCCTCGCTGAGCTCCCAGCTCAGGGCGTCGGCGGTTTGATCCACCTGCTCGGGGCTGCGCAGCCCCGGAATCGGCATCGCCCCGTGGGCCCGGCACCAGTTGAGGGCCACCGCCGCCCGGCCCCCCGGGCGCCCTTGGCCGATGGCCGCCATGGCCTGCCGCAGCGCAGCGATGCGCGGCCCCAGGCGGCGAAACAGCGCCCCCCTTGGCCCGCCAGGGGCGCGGGCGAGTTGATCGTCGTCGCGGCTGAGCAGCCCGAGGGCCAAGGGGCTGTAGGCAATCAGCTCGATCCCCAGGTCACGGCAGACGGCCGCCACCCCGCCGGGCTCGATCGGTTGCGGCGCCAACAGCGACAGCTGCACCTGCAGGCTGGAGATCGCCACCCCCTGGTCGGCCAGGCGCCGGTGCACCTGCCGCAGCCGCTGCGGCCCCATGTTGGACACCCCCAGGCTGGCCACGGCCCCCTCGCGCACCAGATCCGCCAGCCCATCCAGCAGCGGGCCCTCCTGCCAGGGGGCGTAGCGGGCGGTGCTCCAGTGCAGCTGCACCCGGTGCAGGCGCCCATGCAGCCGGGCCCGGGAGGCGGCGAAGGCGCGCCGGTACCCCTGGCGACCCAGCCGCCAGGGGAAGGGGGCCAGTTTGGTGGCGATGCAGAGGCGCTGCTGCTCCTGCTGGCTGGCCGCGGCGGCGAACTGGCCCAGCAGGGTTTCGCTGCGGCCGTTGAGGCGGCCGGTGCCGTAGGAATCGGCCGTGTCGAAGAACAGCAGATCCCGCTCCAGGCAGCGGGCAAAGGTGGCCGCGAGGCGCTGGTCATCGCGCTCCGGCGCATAGCCCCACAGAAATTGGTTGCCCCAGGCCCAGGTGCCCACGCCGATGCCGGGTTGGCCGCTTGGGCTTGCCATGATCGTTGCCACTCGGGCCACCACTGCGGTGAATTCTCAGCCTTGCTCCGCCAGCGCTGATCCGCCTGCAGCGGTGCCCCCTGCGGCCACCCCCGAGCCCGCTGCGGCGGCGGCTGACCCGGTGCTCTGCGGCCACTGCGGCCGCACCCCCAGCAATGGCCTGGTGTGCATCGGCATGTGCGTGGCCGATTCGGGGTACTGAGCCGATGGGCCGCCCCCTGGCCATGGCTGTGCTGCTGGTGGCCGCTGCGGCCGCACCCGCCGGCCTGCGCGCCCAGGGGCTGGCCGAGAGCTTTGGCCGTTGGCAGCAGCAACCCCGCAGCTGTCAGGTGGTGTTCCCGCTGGGGGGCAAGGCCAGTTGCCGCAGCGTGCAACTGGACCAACGCAGCGCCCTGGTGTTGCGCCTCAGCCTGCTGGCCCCCGGCGCCCTGAAGGGGGGGCTGCAGCAGCTCACCCTGGCGGGCCAGCTGCAGGAGGGCAGCCAGCCGATGCGCTGCCGCCAAGGGGTCTGCACCCTCCAGGGGCCGCTGCTGTTGCAACTGGCCAGCGTCAGCGAAACCCAGTTCGATGGCCGTGGTCTGGCCCAGGGCGTGCCGCCCATCACCGCTGTGCAGGGGCAGTGCCGCATCGATTCGTCGGCCATCCGCTGCGAGGCCAGCACCGAGCGCTTCCGCCGCTGGAAGGTGGCCGTCAGTTTCTGAGCGTGCTCAGCCTCACCAGAGGCCCTGGGGGCGGCTCGGCGGGCTGCTCAGAAGCGAAAGAGGCGGCACCCAGATTCGAACTGGGGGTAAAGGATTTGCAATCCTCTGCCTTACCACTTGGCCATGCCGCCGACCGGGAGCAAACTCCCAGGGCGGATCGTATCAGTGAAGGGATGGCCGGCCGGCTGCTGGTGCTGAGCAACGGCCACGGGGAGGACCTGATCGCCCTGCGGGTGGTGCAGGGCCTGCTGCAGCACCATCCGGAGCTGGAGATCGCCGTGCTGCCGCTGGTGGGGGAGGGCAGTGCCTATGGCCCCCTGGAGCAGGCCGGTGCCCTGCGGCGCATCGGCCCGCGCCGCAGCCTCCCCAGTGGCGGTTTCAGCAACCAGAGCCTGCGGGGACTCCTGGCCGACCTGGGCGCCGGGGTGCTGGGGCTCAGCTGGCGGCAGTGGCGCCTGGTGCGCCGCTGGGGCCGCGCTGGGGATCCGGTGCTGGCGGTGGGGGATCTGCTGCCGCTGCTGCTGGCCTGGGCCAGCGGTGCGCCCTATGGCTTCATCGGCACCCCCAAGAGTGATTACACCTGGGCCAGTGGGCCTGGTTCGGCCGGGCTGGCGGCCCTCTACCACCGCTGCAAAGGCAGTGAATGGGACCCGTGGGAGTGGGCCCTGCTGGCCCGCCGCCGCTGCCGGTTGGTGGCCCTGCGCGATCGGCTCACGGCCCGCGGCCTGCGGCGCCATGGGGTGGCGGCCCTGGCCCCTGGCAACCCGATGATGGATGGGCTCGAGCCAGATCCCTTGCCGGCGGCCCTGCAGCCGATGCGGCGGCTGTTGCTGCTGGGGGGCAGCCGCATGCCGGAGGCCCTGGGCAACCTGCGGCGGCTGCTGGCGGCCCTGGAGGGCTGGACGCCCTCGCAGCCGGTGTTGGTGCTCGCCCCCTGCGGCTCGCGCCCGGCGGCGGCTGAGTGGGAGCCGCTGCTGCAGGGGCTGGGGTTTGCCCCCGATCCGATCCCGGCGGGCAGCGGCGCCGCCGCCTGTTGGCGGCGCGGCCCTCTGCAGCTGTTGGTGGGGCCCGGCCGTTTTGCCGCCTGGGCCGCCTGGGCTGAGCTGGGGTTGGCGGCGGCGGGCACCGCCACCGAGCAGTTGGTGGGCCTGGGGATCCCGGCGCTGTCGCTGCCGGGGCCGGGCCCCCAGTTCAAACGGGGGTTTGCCGAGCGCCAGAGCCGCCTGCTGGGGGGTGCCGTGGCGGTGTGCCGCAGCCCCGCACAGCTGCGGGATCGGCTGGAGCTGCTGCTGGTGGATTCGGCCCTGCGCCGGCAGCTGGGGGCCATCGGCCGCCGCCGTATGGGGCCGCCCGGAGGCAGTGAGGCCTTGGCCCGTCTGGTGGCGCAGCGGTTGTTGGGCCGGGCGGGATGATGGCGGTCTGCCCGCACCGCCGCGCCCCATGGCCGCCCCCCACGACAAGGACTTCGCCACCGCCTGCGGCCGGCTCGCCAGCAGCCTCAGCATCAGCCTCGCCGCCGCCCGCCGCAAGGTGGATCTGGTGGCCGCCAAGGAGGGGGTGCGCGACAACCCCGGCAAATTGCTGATCGCCCAGCGGCTGATGCTCGAGGCCCAAGGGGTGGGGGAGCAGTCGCGTCAGCTGCTGGATGTGCTGCTGGAGGCGGTGCAGGAGGAGGCCAACTACATCGGCGACGACTGAGCGGCGACTGCGCTCAGGAGCGGTGCTCGAACACTGCGCCGAAGCGGCCGCGGTCGAGTTCGGCGATCACCGGGATGCAGGCGAAGCTGCGCTGGGCCAGCGGCAGCCGCTCCTCCCGCAGCAGCATTTGCACCAGCCGGTCGCGGGCCGGCAGCAGATAGCGCACGTCGTTGGCGGCATAGGCCAGCTGGGTTTCGCTGAGCTCCTCCACGCGGCCCCAGTCACTGCTCTGGGCGCCCTTGTCGAGCTCCACGCCGCAGAGCTCCTGCACCAGTTCCTTGAGGCCATGGCGGTTGGTGTAGGTGCGCGCCAGGCGGCTGGCCACCTTGGTGCAGAACAGCGGTGCCACGGCGATGCCCAGCCCCTCCCCCAGGGCGGCCACATCGAAGCGGGCGAAGTGGAACACCTTTTCGATGCCGGGGGCCTCCATCAGCTGCCGCAACAGCGGCGCCTCCGTTTGGCCGCGGTGGATGCGGATGCAGCAGACGTTGTCGTGGGCGTCGCTGATCTGCACCAGGCAGAGGCGGTCGCGGCCGTGCACCAACCCCATGGCCTCGGTGTCCACCGCCAGGGCGCTGGCGCCGGCCAGCAGGCCGTGCCATTCGGCGTTGAGGTCGTGGTCGAGCACGGCGAAGCGGGCCGGGCTGGAGCCTGCCGCCGGTGCGCTCGCGGGGCCAACGCTGGTGCTGAAGCTGCTCACGGCTGCGGGGCGGGGATGGGGCCATCGTCGCGGATGGCCGTGCCGCCGCTCCAGTCAAGGCCGCAGCTGCTATCGCGGTTCGCGGTTGGCACTCAGGCTGAGACGGAGCTAGCAGAGAGGTAGATCCCGCCCGCCGTCATGTCCAGTCGCGAGCCCGCCAACCGCGAGCCAGCTGCCCGCCGCATTCCCCTGCCGTCGGGTCTGGGGGGGATCCGCGCCTTCTTTGATCAGCCGCCGATTCAGCACCTGGGCCTCGAGCTGGCGGTGTGCTGGATCCTGGAGTGCCTGCTGGATCAGGACAGCTACCCCACCGCCTTGATGCACGGCCTGGCGGTGGCCCACCCCAAGCTGCGCCTTTCGGAAACGGTGCTGCAGCAGGCCCTCAGCTTCCTCGACCAGGACGGCGCCATCAGCAGCTACTCCCAGCGCTGCCCCAGCCGCGGCCGGCCTCGGCGCATGCTGCACCTGCTGGATGACCACCGCCAGGCGGCGCTGGCGCTGATGGACCCATGGCACCTCTGGCTCGAGGAGAATGAGCACGAGCTCCGCAGCGGACGTCATGCCACCGGCCCTGGGTTCCACCCTGTTGCTCACGCTGCTGCTGGCCATCGGCCTGGTGTTCTTCCTGCGGGCTGCTAGCAAAGACCGCACCACCGTGGTGGAGGTGCGCTCCTCCAAACCGCCCCTGGTGGTGCTGCCGGCCTTAACCGAATGGTTGCAGCAGCGGGGCTGGCGGCCCGAGGGCAGCAACCCCGACCGCCGCCTGCTCACCTTCACCGGCCAGGTGGAGGCGTCGGCCCCTCTGGCGGTGCTGTTGTCGCTGCTGGGGGGCGTTGGCGCCGGTTGCCTGGGGCTGGTGCTGCGCCAGGTGGCGCCGGTGTTGGGCTGGTGGCCCCTGCTGCTGGTGGGGCTCGGCCCCTTGGCGGGCTGGATCTACCGCCGCCGCGCCGCGCGGCCCGAAACCGTTGAGCTGCGCTTGATCAGCCACGACGAAGCCACCGGCAGTGCCCTGCAGCTGCGTGCCCACCGCGATGAGCTGATTGCCCTGGAACTGGAGCTGGGCCCCAGCCTGGGGCTGTTCAGCGATGGCGACCTGCTGCAATCGCCGATCTGAGCCAAAGTGGCGGCTGCTCGTCGACCCCGCTTCGATGGCCCGTCCCCCTGGGGTCCGCCGCAGCGCACTGTTCACCGCCCTGGCACTGCTGTGCCTGGGGATGGCGGCTGAGGCCCAGGCGCCGGCCCCCGGCAGCCGCGATCCCCTCACTGGCGTGCGCAGCCGCCTCAGCCGCGATTGGGTGGGCCAGCGCCCGGAGCCCGCAGATCTGCCGATCCTGGTGATGGCGGGCCATGCCGATTCCCAGGGCATCGCTGGCGCAGGCACCGGTGGTGCTGCGGTGGATGTGCACGGCGCCCGCCCCATGCAGCCGGGCATCCGAGATGAGCTCTACTGGAACCTGGAGGTGGCCCGTCGGGTGGTGGCCTTGGGCCTGCAGCGGGGCCTGAACATCCGCTTCTACGACCCGCCCCAGCGCACCATCCACAGCGGCGACGACCCCCGCACCAACTGGAGCGTGGGCAAGGCCCATGCCGCCGCCGGCGGCTATGCGCTGGAAATTCACTTCGATGCCTATGGCCCCGATGGCGTGGGCTCAGGGGTGATCCCGGCCCTGCACCGCCCCTTCAGCCGCATCGATGAGAGCCTGGCCCAGGCCTTCGGCGGCTATCCGCAGCAGTTCCGCGGCGGCCTGGGGGGGCCGCGCCGGGGCATCACGCTGCTGGAGATCGGCAAGCTCGAGCCCCCGCTGGAGCCCGCCCTGCGCAACCCCCGCTCCCGCTCCCAGGCCCTGGCCGCGATCGCGGAGCGGGTGGTGGCGGCGCTGGAGCAGGGGCTGGGGCGTCAGCCCGCCGGTGTGGCCTCAGCCAACGGCCCCGTGGGGCTCGCAGCGGGCGATCAGTGAGCTGTCGTCCAGCCAGTTCTGCGGGCGGGTAAACAGATCGGTGAGCAGGGCTTCGCGGCTGCCCTCGGCGGGTTTGTAGCCGTATTCCCAGCGCACCAGCGGCGGCAGCGACATCAGGATCGACTCGGTGCGGCCGTTGGTCTGC
>JBIKKZ010000202.1:0-3363 GCA_044360095.1 Vulcanococcus sp.
TGGATCTCTCCGCCATTGTGGCCTTCCTGGCCCTGCAGCTGATCCAGACGCTGCTGGAGCAGAGCCGGGCGCTCTTCTACGCGGCCTACTGAGCCAGCCCGCTCAGGAGGCCACCTCCAGCTCAAGCGGCAACAGATCGTCGTAGGCGCCGGCCCGGGTGCGCACCGGCGCCTTGAAGCCGCGGGCTTTCACGTTGGTGAACCGAAACGGCCCTGGGGTGCCCGCTGGCACCGCCAGCCGCAGGGCGAAGGATGAATCCCCCGGCGGCACATCCCCAATGGATCCCACCCGGGCGCGGTTCTGAAGCACCGGCTCGCCGCTGGCGTCGAGGATCTGGGCAAACACATCGGTGTCCACCACGGGCTTGCGGCCGGGGTTGGTCACCGTGCCCCGCAACACGTAACAGCTGGCGCCGCTGGGGCGCCGTAGCTGCGGTTGGGCGCCAATGTCGTCGCTGGGGCAGGGCTCGAGGCTCACCTGAGACACCGTCAGATCAGCGGCCGCCAGCGCTGGGGGCACGGCAGGCAGCAGCAGCCCACAGAGGCACAGCAGTGCGGCCAGGAGATGGATCTGCAGCGTGCGCATGGGGCCTGGCAACACAATTCAGCGGTGGTCGCCGCTGCCGGCGATCACGTTACGGGCGGCACGGCTGGCCAGTTTTTGCAGGTTGGCCTCGGCGATCTGGTCAAGCTCGAACCCCAACTCACTGGCCAGTTGGGCCACGTACCAGAGCACATCCCCCAACTCCAACATCAGCGCCTGTTTCACGTCGGCGCTAAAGGCACCGTTGTGGTCGCGCAGCACCTTTTTCACCTTGTCGGCCACCTCGCCGGCCTCGCCGCACAGCCCCAGGGTGGGGTAGATGGGGTTGGCGCCCACATCGGGGTAGCGGGCGGTCTGGCGGGCGCCGCGCTGGTAGGCGTTGAGATCCATTGCGACAGCTGCCTTGGCGGGCCCCGATGATAGTGTCCATCGACCTATGGCCTCGCCGAATGGCCCTGCCCGATCTCACGCGTCGCACCAAGATCGTGGCCACCATCGGCCCTGCCACCGAATCCCCCGAGCAGCTGCGGCGCCTGATCGAAGCCGGCGCCACCACCTTCAGGCTCAACTTCTCCCACGGCGACCACAGCGAACACGCCGCCCGCATCGCCACCATCCGCCAGGTGGCCCACCAGCTGGGGGTTCACGTGGGCATCCTCCAGGACCTGCAGGGCCCCAAGATCCGCCTCGGCCGCTTCAAGGACGGCCCGATCACCGTGGCCAAGGGGGATGCCTTCACCCTCACCTCCAGGAATGTGGCCTGCACCCAGGAGATCGCCACCGTTACCTACGACAAGCTGGCGGAGGAAGTGGTGCCCGGCAGCCGCATCCTGCTGGATGACGGCCGCGTGGAGATGGTGGCCGACCGGGTCGACAAATCCGACCAGACCCTCTACTGCACGGTGACCGTGGGCGGGGTGCTCTCCAACAACAAGGGGGTGAATTTTCCGGATGTGCAGCTGTCGATCCGCGCCCTCACCGACAAGGACCGCACCGACCTGGCGTTCGGGCTGCAGCAGGGGGTGGATTGGGTGGCCCTCAGCTTCGTGCGCAACCCCTCCGACATGCGGGAGATCAAGGACCTGATCGCCGGCCATGGGTACAACACCCCGGTGGTGGCCAAGATCGAGAAGTTTGAGGCGATCGACCAGATCGACGCGATCCTGCCGCTCTGCGATGGCGTGATGGTGGCCCGCGGCGACCTCGGCGTGGAGATGCCCGCCGAAGAGGTGCCGCTGCTGCAGAAGGAGTTGATCCGCAAGTGCAACGGCCTGGGCATCCCGGTGATCACCGCCACCCAGATGCTGGATTCAATGGTGAGTTGCCCGCGCCCCACCCGCGCTGAGGTGAGCGATGTGGCCAACGCCATCCTCGATGGCACGGATGCGGTGATGCTGTCCAACGAGAGCGCCGTGGGCGACTTCCCGGTGGAGGCGGTGGCCACCATGAGCCAGATCGCCCGCCGCATCGAGCGCGACTACCCCAACCGTGGGGATGAGAGCCAGCTGGCCTCCACCATCCCCAATGCCATCAGCCAGGCGGTGAGCTCCATCGCCCGCCAGCTGGAGGCCTCCGCCATCCTCACGCTCACCAAGGGCGGGGCAACCGCCCGCAACGTGAGCAAGTTCAGGCCCAGCACACCAATCCTGGCGATCACCAGCGAGGTGCCCGTGGCCCGGCGGCTGCAGCTCTGCTGGGGCGTGAGCCCGCTGTTGATCGAGGAGCAAACCTCCTCCACCAGCACCTTCAGCCTGGCCATGGGCATGGCCCGTGAGATGGGGGTGCTCAACGACGGCGACCTGGTGGTGCAAACCGCCGGCACCCTCTCCGGCGTGAGCGGTTCCACCGACTTCATCAAGGTGGGGATCGTGTCGGCGGTGCTCTCCAAGGGCGTGGCCATCGGCAACGGCTCGGTGAGCGGCCGGGTGCGGGTGGTGAACGATCCGGCGGCGGCCGCCTCGGTGCAGGCCGGCGAAATCCTGGTGGTGCGCGAAACCACCGCCGAGTATGTGGAGGCGATCCGCAAGGCCAAGGGGGTGATCGCCGAGGTGGGTGACGCCGACTGCCACACCGCCCTGATCGCCCAGCGCACCGGCATCCCGGCCATCGTGGGGGTGAGCGATGCCATCGCCAACCTGCGCCAGGGCGAGATCGTGACCCTCGACCTGCGCCGCGGCGAAGTGCACCGCGGCGCCCGCAGCCACAATCCGGACAACAACGGCGCCATCGTTTAAGCAAGCCCCAGGTTTTCGGAGCCGGCAGCCATGGCCGCCAAACTCGCCCTGCGTGAAACCGTGGGCATGGCGCTCGCCACCCTGCGGGCCAACCGCCTGCGTTCCCTGCTCACGATGCTCGGCATCGTGATCGGCAACGCCTCGGTGATCACCCTGGTGGGGGTGGGCAAAGGGGCCCAGAACCTGGCGGAGGGCCAGCTCAACACCCTGGGCGCCAATGTGCTGTTCGTGGTGCCGGGCAACAACGACAGCCGCCGCCAGGGCATCGACTTCCCCAAGACCCTCGTGCTCGAAGACGCCGAGGCCATTGCCGAGCAGGTGCCCTCGGTGAAACGGGTGGTGCCCCAGATCACCCTGAGTGCGGTGCTGCAGGCCGGCTCCAAAAGTTCCACCGCCACGGTGTCGGGCATCACGCCCGACTTCCTCACGGTGCGCCGCTTTGAAGTGGCACAGGGCCGCTTCATCGACCAGCGCGATCTGGACGGCGCTCGCAACGTGGTGGTGATCGGTCCGGATCTACGCGACAAGCTTCTGCCGACAGGATCCGCCATCGGCAAGCAATTGCGCATCCGCGACCAGAGCTTTG
>JBIKKZ010000203.1:0-3360 GCA_044360095.1 Vulcanococcus sp.
CCGGGTGATCAACATCCACCACTCCTTCCTGCCGGCCTTCAAAGGGGCCCAGCCCTACCACCGGGCCTGGGAGCGGGGCGTGAAGCTGATCGGAGCCACGGCCCACTACGTGACCGAGGAGCTCGACGGCGGGCCGATCATTGCCCAGTCGACGGTGTCGGTGAGCCACCGCGATGAGGTGGAGGATCTGATCCGCAAGGGGCGCGACACGGAGCGCCTGGCCCTGGCGCGGGCGGTGCGGTTGCATCTCAAGCGGCAGGTGATCGTGTACCGCGGCCGCACGGCGGTGTTCGCATGAGCAGGCTGCTGGCCTGGCTCGACCGGGAGCGTCCCCCCCAGGCGGCGGCGTTGGGCTGGCGTTGCTTCCAGCTGGGGCTGCTGCTGCTTCCCGCCAGCGCCTTGTTGGCTGGGTTGCTGTTGTTGGTGGCCCTGATTCAGGGGAGCCGCGGGCGGGCGCCCTGGTGGCACGACCGGCTCAACCTGCTGCTGGTTGCCGTGGCCCTGTGGATGCTGCTGGGCAGTTTCCGTGCCCCCAGCGGCTGGCTGGCCTGGATCGGCCTGGCCAACTGGTTGCCCTTCTTCTGGGCGTTCTGGGGGTTCCAGCCCTACCTGGCCAGTGCCCCGGCGCGGCGGCGGCTGGCCCTGTGGTTTGTGGTGGGCACGGTGCCGGTGCTGGTCACCGGCCTGGGGCAGATGCTGCTCGGCTGGAGCGGGCCGTTGCAGCTGTTTGGCGGTGCGGTGATCTGGTGGGTGCAGGCCGGCGGCAACCCGCCGGGTCGGCTCTCGGGGCTGTTCGAGTATGCGAATGTCACCGCCGCCTGGCTGGCAATGACCTGGCCCCTCGCCTTGGCGGCCTGGTTGCAGCACCTGCGCCATTGGCGCGATGGCGCCCCGACACGGCTGGCATGGCTGGCGGGCCTGGCGATCGTGGTGGCCCAGGTGGCGGCCCTGGTGGCCACCGATTCCCGCAACGGCTGGGGTGCCCTGGTGTTGGGCCTGCCGGTGGTGTTGGGGCCGGGGCGTTGGCTGTGGTTGTTGCCGCTGTTGCTGCTGGCCCTGTTGCCGGTGTTGCTGGCCACCGTGCCGGGGGTGCCGCCGGCCCTGCAGGCGCCCCTGCGGGATCTGGTGCCCCAGTCGGTTTGGGGGCGGCTCAACGACATGAATTCCCAGGGGATTCGGCCCGAGGCCCTCACCCGCCTCAGCCTGTGGGCGATGGCGGTGCAGTTGATCAGCCAGCGCCCCTGGTTTGGCTGGGGAGCCCAGTCGTTTGGGGCGATTTACAAGGAGCGGGCCGGTTACTTCATCAACCACCCCCACACCATCGGCCTGGATCTGGCCCAGAGCCACGGCTGGCCCGTGGCCGTGGCACTGGTGGGGCTGGTGCTCTGGCTGCTGTTGCGCACGGCCCTGGATGGCATGGCCGGCGACCGGCTGTTTGAGCGCGCCTGGTGGGCGGCCACCCTGGTGCTGGTGGCCCTGCACGCCACCGACATCCCCATGTACGACAGCCGTTTGAACATCGCCGGCTGGGTGCTGCTGGTGGGTCTGCGCTGCCGGCTCAGCCCAGGGCCTGATCGTGGTGCTGCCGCAGGGTCGTAGCCGGCAGCGGCCCCTGCAGGTGGCCCCAGGGCAGCACCTGCTGCGCCCCCCAGGGGGCGTGCACCACCGCCTCCCAGCTGGGGAGGGCCGGGACGGCCTCGCTCTGGCGGTAGGCCTGCTTCCAGCCGCCGAGGCTGTCGTGGCGGCCGCGGGCGGCGGCGATCACCGGCGCCAGGCGGCGGTCGCTGCGGGAGAGCAGCGCCTGGATCACGCTCCAGCCGTAGCTCTCCGGGCGCAGCTCCACCCCCTTGGGTTTGAGCCGTTTGGCCAGCAGCTTGAGCCGTTTCTCCGCCTCCGGGCGCACCCCCTGCCACTGGAAGGGGGTGTGGGCCTTGGGCACGAAGGTGCTCACCCCCAGGCTGAGGCGCAGGCCCGGTGTGGCCTTCTTGAGGGCCAGCAGCAGCTCGGCGGTGGCCTCCACATCGGCCTCCGTTTCGCTGGGGAGCCCCACCATCCCGTAGAGCTTGAGGCCGCTAAGGCCCCCTTCTTTGGCGTAGCGGGCCGCGGCGAAGATCTCCTCGCCCGCCAGCTTTTTGTTCACCACCTGGCGCAGGCGCTCGCTGCCGCTTTCGATGGCGATGGTGAGCGATTTGCTGCCCCGCTTGGCCAGGATCCGCCCCAGCTCCGGTGTCACCGTGGCGGCCCGCACGGAGCTCACGCTCACCCGCGTGCCCTCGAAGCGGTCGTGGTCGAGCCACTGCAGCAGATCGCCGAATTGGGGGTGCTGGGTCACCGAGGCCCCCAGCAGCCCCAGCCGCTGGGTGGCCCCCAGCCCAGCCTCCACCGCCGGAATCAGGCCGTCGTCGAGGCTGGGGGTGCGGAACGGCAGGGTGAGGTAGCTGGCCAGGCAGAACCGGCACAGCTCCGGGCAGCTGCGCACCACCTCCACCATGTGAATGGAGGGCCAGGCGGCCTCGGGGGTGATCACCGTGGAGTGGCTGAGGGTGTTGCCGCGCCAGGTTTGCTTGGCCACCGTGTCGGGGATGCCCGCCTCGATCGGCTCCACCGCCAGCAGCTGGCCATCGCCGCCATAGCGGGGCGCATACAGGCTGGGCACATAGACCCCCGGCACCTGGGCCAACTGCCGCAGCCGCTGCGCCCGTGGCGCCGCGCGGCAGGCCTGCAGGGCGTCGATGAAGGCGGGCAGCAGCAGCTCGCCATCCCCCAGCAGCACCGCATCGAAGAAGGGGGCCAGCGGCTCGGGGTTGGCGGTGAGCACCGGCCCGCCGCCGAACACGATCGGATCGCCGTCGCCCCGCTCGCTGGCCCAGAGGGGAATGCGCTGCTGCTCCAGCAGGTCAAGCAGCACCGGCCCATCCAGTTCCCAGCTCAGGGAGAGGCCGAACAGGTCGAGGTCGGGGCCGCGGCCGCGCTGGCCGCCGTGGGGGGGATCCCCCTGGTCGGTGAACAGGCGCCGCACGTCCACGTCGGCGCGGCGGGCCAGGGTGGCCCACACCACCTGGAAGCCCAGGCTGGTGATGCCCACGCTGTAGGTGCTGGGGAAGGCCAGCACCGCCCGCAGGGCACCGGCTTGGGGCGCCGCCGGTTCAAACAGCAGGGTTTCCTGATCCAGGGCCGTGGGCTTACACCTCGGCCAACACTCTCGCCTCCTGCTCGGCGCTCACCACCCGGCCGGCATCCTCGAAGCCCTCGATCTGGTCGAAGTTGAGGTAGCGGTAGAGCTCGGCGCCGCGGGGATCGATCTTGGCGGCGGCGATGGCCAGGTATTGATCCTTGGTGGGGATGCGGCCCAGCTGGGCG
>JBIKKZ010000204.1:0-3349 GCA_044360095.1 Vulcanococcus sp.
TGCGGCGGGTGGCCCGGCCCAGCTGCTGGAGCTGCCCCCTTACAGCTGCGGGGCTCCCAGCGTGATCCCCAGCCTGCTGTGGCTGCAGCAGGCTGACAGTGAGCGCCCCCTGGTCGGGCGCCAAGTGCTCGAGGCGGGCCTGGTGGAGCAAGGCGGCCCGCAACTGCAGCGCGACTTCAAGCGCTGGATCGGCGCCAGCCCACCACGGGCAGGCGAGGCCCTGCTCAGCCCGGAGCAGGCCGGCACGCTGCTGATGGAACGCATCTGGCAGCAGCTACCCGCACACCTGGCCCCCAGCCGGCTGGTGCTCACCGCGCCGATCGACAGCTACCGCGGCTACCGGCAGTGGCTGCTGGAGGCCAGCGCCGGGCTGGCGGTGCCGGAGGTGGCCCTGGTGGATGAGCCCACCGCCGCCGCCATCGGCGCCGGGCTGCCCGCCGGCAGCCGCGTGCTGGTGCTCGATCTGGGGGGCGGCACCACCGACCTCTCCCTGGTGGCCCTGCAGGGGGGGGAAGGCCGTGCCGCCGTGATGGCCCAGCTGCTGCGCTTCGGCGGCCGCGACCTCACCGACAGCCGGCAGGTCCTGCGCACCGCCACGGTGCTGGGCAAGGCGGGGCTGGCCCTGGGGGGCCGTGACATCGACCGCTGGATCGCCGAGGACCTGCGGCCCCAGAGCCCCCCCAGCGCCGGCCTGCTCAACGCCTGCGAGCGGCTCAAATGCGCCCTCAGCAGCCAGGAACAAGCCCTGGCCCTGTGGAGCCCGAGCGACGGCGGCACCGCCGTGGAACTGCGGCTGCAGCGCCACGAGCTGGAGGAGCTGCTGGAACGCCGGGGCCTGCTGCCGCTGCTGGATGAGCTGCTGGAGCAGGTGCTGGCCGCCGCCCGGGCGGCGGGGGTCGGCAGTGACGCCATTGACGCGGTGTTGACGGTGGGGGGCAGCAGCCGCATACCGCTGGTGCGCCAGTGGCTGCAGCAGCGCCTGCCGGGGGTGCCGCTGCGGGGGGAGCGCCCCGTGGAGGCGGTGGCCCTGGGGGCCCTGCGGCTGACGCCCGGCGTGGCCGTGAAGGATGTGCTGCACCGCGGCGTGTCGCTGCGCTGCTGGGACCAGCGCAGCGGCGAACACCGCTGGCACCCGCTGTTTGTGCCAGGGCAGACCTGGCCGAGCGAGCACCCGCTCACCCTGCGGCTGAGCTGCAGCCGCCCGCAGCAGGGCGAACTGGAGCTGCTGCTGGGGGAACCGAGCCTCGAGCAGCGCCGCGAGGTGGTGTACGTGGATGGGCTGCCGGTGCTGCGGCAACGGGCCGCGGGCAGCAGCCGGGTGGAGCCCTGGCCGGAGCCGCCGCAGGCGGTGCCGCTGCAGCCCCCCGGGGAGCCGGGAGACGACCGCCTGGAGCTGCGCTTCCGCATTGATGGCGAGGGGATCCTGCAGCTGGAGGGCACCGACCTGCTGTTGCAGCAACCGCTGACCCCCAGGGCCCTCGGGCGGGTGCGCTGACGTGCCGGCTGCCGCTCTGCCCCCGCCGCCGTGATCGCGGGCCCACGCATCCATAGAACAGATCAGCGAGCCGAACCCTCCCCTTGGCCATCCGCCGGCACCGGCTTCCACGCTTCTGGCTGGTGCTCACGCTGGGGCTGGTGACCGCCGGGGTGGGCGGCGCCTACTGGTGGGAAAAGCAGTTGCCCGAGCGCCTGGCCCAAGCCGCCGCCGCCGGGCGTCTCGACGACTGCCTGCTCTATGGCGAACAGCTGGCCGCCCTGCGCTGGCTGGGGGGCCGTGCGCCCCAGGAGCAGGGGCAATGCCGCCGCCGCAAGGCCGAGGAGCTGTGGCAGCAGGACCGCTGGGGTGAGGCCCTGCGGCTGCAGCAACAGCTGGTGAACTCCGGCACCAGCACCGCCGCCGACCAGCAACGGCTGCTCACCTGGCAGCGGCAGCTGGAGATCCGCGCCCTGCAGCGCTACCGGGACGGCGACCTGGAGGGCGCCCTGGCCCTGCTGCGCAACCTCAACGCCGCCCAGAACGCCGATGGCACCAGCCTGGGGGACAGCCTGCGGGAAGACTGGAACCGCAACCGCTACCAGCAGCAGCGAGCGGCCCAGCTGATTCCGAAGCGCCGCTGGTGGGAAGCCCTCGACGCCCTCAACCGCATCGACCACCCCTGGTGGAAGCAGCGCACCCTGGGGCTACGCCGCCAGGTGGAGCAGGGCATCGCCAGCCTCAGGGACAGCCCCCAACGGGAGCACGACAGCCATGGCGGCGGGCTCGAATCCAATGTGCCGCCCGAGCGTCTCAACCAACTCATCACCGCACACATGGCCCGCGGCCTCGACGACTGGCAGGCCTTCAGCGCCGCCTGCCGGGAACTCGGCGGCAAGGTGGTGGAAGCCGGCCCGGAAACCAGCTGCCGGCGCTGAAGGCCCGTGACAAGATGGGCCCCTTCGCACGCAGCGCCCTCCATGCAGCCCGGTGATCAGGTCACGGTGAGCCAGAGCGTTGTGGTGTACCACCACCCCGAGCACCGCGGCCAGGCCTTCGACCTCAAGGGCCAACGGGGCGAGGTGTTCCAGGTGCTGAACGACTTCAAGGGCCGCACCATCAGCCCCACCTTGCCGGTGATCGTGGCCTTCGGCCGCTTCCGCGCCCACTTCCGCAGCGACGAGCTGGAGCCGGCCAGCTAGGAGCAGCGGGCTAGCTGGCGTCCTTCAGCAGGAACACCCCCTCCTCCCCATCGATCTGCTGCAGGCAGAGGGCGATCAGCTCCTGGCGGCTGGTGGGCACCACACGGCCGCAGAAGTCGGGCTGGATCGGCAGCTCCCGGTGCCCCCGATCCACCATGGCCAGCAGCGCCACCCGCCGCGGCCGGCCCCAGGGCTGCAGCGCCTCCAGGGCGGCACGCACGGTGCGACCGGTGAAGATCACATCGTCCACCAACAGCACCTCGCGGCCGTCGAGGCTGGCGGGCAGTTGCGTGGGGGGCGCCAGGCGCGTGCCCACCCGCTCGAGATCATCCCGGTGAAAAGTGGGGTCGAGGCTGCCGCAATCCACGGGGTGGCCGCACAGCTGCTCGAGCCGCTGGGCCAGCACCGCCGCCAGGGCCACCCCGCGGGTGGGAATGCCCAGCACCAGCAGCTGGCGGCTGTCCGCCAGGCTCTCCAGCACCTGGGAGGCCAGACGCTGGAGGGTGCGGTCCAGCTCCGCGGCGGAAAGGATTTCGAGGCGTTCGGCGGCCATGGTGGAGGGGGGCGGAACGGCTGTAGCCAAAAGCTGACGCAACCGGGATCACGGCGGGATCACGGATGGGTGCAGGGTAGGTTGGGTTTAGAAGGCGTCGCGGAAGCAGGCAGGATTCAC
>JBIKKZ010000205.1:0-3331 GCA_044360095.1 Vulcanococcus sp.
GCGCAGGTCGGCGGGGAGCATCGGGAGGCAGCCAGTGGCGTGACCCTAGAAGCCGAACCCTGCGAGCACCCGGTCCATGGCCGGCGGCAGCTGCTCCAACAGGGCCTCGCTGTGCCAGGGGCCCAGGCTGATGCGCAGGCCCGCCTGGGCTTCATCGGGGCCATAGCCCATGGCCAACAAGGTGGGGCTGGGGGCCTGCTGCCCGCTGCTGCAGGCGGAACCGCTGCTCACGGCAAAGCCCTGCCGCCATAGCTGATGCACCAGGGCGCGGCCCGGCAGGGGCTGCCCAAGGGGGTCGCGGACCAGCAGGCTGATGTGGTGGGGCAGCCGACCGTCGGACTCCAAACGCGGGTCCACGCCGGTGAGCTCCAGACCCGGATGCAGCAGCAGCCGATCCAGTAGTTGATCGCGCAGTGGGGCGATCGGATCGCGGCCACCGTGGTCCGTCAGGCGCCCTTGGCTGAGGGCAACCGCCTCCACCAGGCCCGCCACCAGATCCACCGGTTCGGTGCCCGCCCGCAGCCCCCCCTCCTGGCCGCCACCGCCCAGCTGCGGCGCCAGGGCCACACCATCGCGCAGCAGCAGGGCTCCAATCCCCCGCGGCCCCTGCAGCTTGTGGGCGGTGAGGCTGAGGGCGTCCACCGGCAACCGATCAAAGTGAATCGGCCGGTGCCCCACCACCTGCACAGCATCCACGTGCAGCAGGACGCCCGCTTGGCGGCACAGATCACCGATGGCCTGCAGCGGTTGCAGGGACCCCACCTCGCTCTGCCCCCAGATCACCGACACCAGGGCCGTGGGCGGGGCCAGCAGCGGCCGCAGCTGATCGGGGTCCACCAGCCCCCGGCGGTCCACGGGCAGGTGCAGCACCTGCCAGCCAGCCCGCAACCGTTGCTCCGCGGCCGCCAGGGTGGCCGGGTGCTCCACCGCCGTGGTCACCAGCCGTGAACCGGATGGGGCCCCCGAGCAAGAGCCCAGCAGGGCCAGGTGAATCGCTTCGGTGCCGCCGGAGGTGAACACCACACGGCCGGTCTCACAACCGAGCAGGGCGGCCAGGCGCTGCCGCTGGCGCTCCAGTTCCTCCGCCGCCGCCAGGCCAAAGCCGTGCAGGCTCGAGGGGTTGGCCCAGGCTTCCGCCTGGCAGCGCTGCAGAGCCGCCTGCACCGCCGGGGCCATCGGGGTGGTGGCGCTGCAGTCGAGGTAGCGGAGGGGGTCATGCCCCATGGCGGTGGCCCGGCGAAAGCCCTTAGAGGTTGAAGCCTGGACCCTTGTCGAACCGTGCGCGGGTGCGGGATTCCAGGGAACTTTTGGCGATCGAAACGAGGTCGTCGAGGGAGGTGCCGTTCAACAGGGCCTCCACCCGGGCACGGGCCTCGGCACTGGAGCAGCGCTCCGGCCGGATGCAGCCCTGGGTGCAGACCGTGGCGCAATCGATCTCAGGCCCGGGCTGCGGCTCGGATGGGGCTGGCGCAGCGGTGTTGCTAGCAACGGCCTGGCGCCGGGCGGCCGCCACCTCCGCGGGGTCGGGGATCAGCCCGTCGAACACATGCTCGGCCGGCCCGTCCATGAACACCTTGCCGGTGGCCTCATCCCAGTGGATGTGCAGGGGTCCGCCGGGCAGATCCACGCGGGCCCGGCGAGCCGACAGGCCGAGGCTGTGCATGGCCACCAGGGAGGCGCAGGCGCCGGTGCCGCAGGCGAGGGTGGGGCCAGCCCCCCGCTCCCACACGCGCATCAGCAGGTGATCGGGGCTGAGCACCTGAACGAAATGCACGTTGGTACGGGCCGGAAAGGCCGGATGGTGCTCAAACAGCGGGCCAAAGCGATCGAGATCGATCTCCTCCACGGCTGGCACCGGGATCACCACATGGGGGTTGCCCATGCCCGCCGCCGCCACCGCAAAGCGTTCCCCCTCCAGCTCCAGCTCCCCCTGGGGCAGTCCGGCATCGCCGACCGCCAGGGTGGTAGGCACCTGATGCGGCTCCAGGAACGGCGCCCCCATGTCCACCCGCACGGTGCCATCGGGCAGCAATTCCGGCACGATCCGCCCCGCCAGGGTGTCGATCTGCCAGAGACGACCCGGCCCATCGCCATCCACGTCCGCCAGGAAGCGAGCCAGGCAGCGAATGCCGTTGCCGCACATTTCCGGTTCGCTGCCGTCGGCGTTGAAGATGCGCATGCGCAGCTCACCGCCGGCCTGGGACGGCAGGGCCAGGATCACGCCATCGGCGCCCACGCCGAAGCGGCGATCGCACAGCTGCACCACGCGCTCGGTGGTGAGTCCGAAGGCCTGCTCGGGATCGGAGGCGGTGCGGGCATCCAGCAGCAGAAAGTCGTTGCCCAGACCTTGGTATTTGCTGAATGGAAGGTTGCTGAACTCAGACACGCGCGGCAGCCTGACCACAGGCTTTGGGATAGGCCCGATCCTATGGGGACCAGCACAGAGCACCAGCCCCCGGGGTTTGACCCCTCCCAGCCGGGCATCCGCTGGCTGCAACGCTGGATTCGCGACCGGACGCCCATCCAGGTGGAGCTGCAGGGGGGGCGCCTGCTGCAGGGTTGCCCCCAGTGGGTGGATGGCGACCATCTGGCCCTGCTCACTGACGCCGGTGGGGAACCGCTGCTGGTGAACCGACGCGCCATCGCCGTGATCCAGGCACTGACCTGAGGCTGTGGGAGCATCAGCCCCACGCCGTTCTGCCAGCCGTGAGCGACACCAGCCGCTACCAACCCCAGGCGATTGAGGCGAGCTGGCAACGGGCCTGGCAGGAGCAGGGGCTGCATGACACACCGGAGCTGGAGCCCGGTGAGCAAGGCTTCTATGCCCTGTCGATGTTCCCCTACCCCTCCGGCAACCTGCACATGGGGCATGTGCGCAACTACGTGATCACCGATGTGGTGGCCCGGGTGCAGCGGCTGCGGGGGCGCAAGGTGCTCCATCCCATGGGCTGGGATGCCTTCGGGCTGCCCGCGGAGAACGCCGCCATCGAACGGGGGGTGGACCCCGGCGCCTGGACCGACCAGAACATCGCCTCCATGCGCCGCCAGCTGGATCAGCTGGGGCTGTCGATCGACTGGGACCGCGAGGTGGCCACCTGTCACAGCGATTACTACCGCTGGACGCAGTGGCTGTTCCTGCAATTCTTCGAAGCGGGCCTGGCCTACCGCAAGGAAGCCACGGTCAACTGGGATCCGATCGACCAGACCGTGCTCGCCAATGAACAGGTGGATGGTGAGGGGCGTTCCTGGCGATCCGGGGCACTGGTGGAGAAGCGCAAGCTGCGCCAGTGGTTTTTGAAGATCACCGATTACGCCCAGGCGCTGCTGGACG
>JBIKKZ010000206.1:0-3318 GCA_044360095.1 Vulcanococcus sp.
ACATCAGCAGCAGCCGCAGCTGCGGCGCCAGCAGCGGCCGGGCCTCCCGCAGCAGGGCCAGGGCCAGGTCGGCGTCGCTGCGGCGTTCGTGGAACTCATCGAAGATCACGCAGCCCACCCCCGCCAGGCTGGGGTCGGCCTGGAGCCGCCGCAGGAACAGGCCGTCGGTGAGCACCTCGATGCGGGTGGCCGCTGAGACGCGGCTTTCCATCCGCACCCGGTAGCCCACCCGCTGGCCCACCGGCTCATCGAGGCTGGCGGCCAACCGCTCGGCGGCGGCCTTGGCGGCCAGGCGCCGTGGCTCCAGCATCAGGATGCGGCTGTGGCCGTCGCCCTCCGCCGCCGCGAGCGCCTGGCGGAGGGCGAGGGGCACCCGGGTGGTTTTGCCGGCGCCGGGGGGCGCCTGAAGCAGCACGGTGGCGCCAGCCGTCAGACGCCCCACCAGATCCGGCAAGAGCGGATCAATCGGCAGCGGCGTTGGGGTGGCCGCCACGCTCGGGGTCAGCGCACGTGGCGGGCGCCGTCCACCGGGTGGTACACCTCGGCCGTGTGTTCCTCGTACACGATCGCCGGCAGACCGGTTTCGAACATCGTCTGCAGGGCTTCCTTGAGGTAGGGGTTCCAGCCGCCGGTGCTCACCGTGCCGTGGCGCACGGTCCAGTCCCAGGTGCCCTGCAGGTCGCGCGGGATGCGACCCTCACGGTCGCGGCGGGCCACCAGCTCCTGCGATTCCACCAGGCCCACCAGGATCGGCTCCTTGCCGTAGGCCGGGGTGAGGATCAGCTCCAGGCGAACGGGATCTTCCTTCACCAGCTTCAGCTGGAAGCGGGGTGGCAGCTTGATGGCCTTGAGCACCGCAGCCACGATCCGGGTTCTTTGCTCCACTCAGCCTCCGCCGATGTCATCAAGCACCCAACGGTTGTACCAGCTGATGGGCCCAAGCGGGCTCAATTGGGGTCGTTCGGCAAGGCGGGCTGTTCGTTGTCGCCGCTGAAGCGCACCGTGAGCAGGTCGTCGTTGGTGATCTGGCCATCGGCATCCAACAGCTCGGGATGGATGGTGAGGCGGCCGGTGCGATCACCGCTGGGCATGCGGTTGCTGTCCCCGGGGCGGGGCACGGCACCGAAGCCGCGGCCCATGATCTGGAAGGCCTGCCACAGCAGCGCCAGGAAGCAGGCGCCGTAAACCAGCGGCAGCAACTTGGCGAACAGGTCGGAGCTGGTCATGGCACGGGGGCTGCTGGGGCTGTCCCGGCTGCAGATCACCCACCATCATCGCCCCAATTCCGCCACCCGCGTGGGTGGGGGAATCCCCCCGGCCCGTGCCGTTGCGGCGCCGCAGGCCTTGCCTACGGTCGTTGGCAGTTGCCGTTCCGCTGCATGGCCGTTGCCGGTTCGCGCCCGATGCCCCTGCTGCTGGGCGCCGCCCTGGCCCTTGGGGGGCTGCCGCTGCTGCCCGCTCCAGCCGCCAGGGGCCAAGCGGCGCCACGGGTCTCCTCCCCCGTGCCCTCAGCGGCGCGGCGATCGTTTGTGGCGGAGGCGGTGCGCATCAGCGGGCCGGCGGTGGTCACCATCGACACCGAGCGCACGGTGCTGGTGCAGCGGGGCGCCGCCGCCCAGGGCTTCCCGTTCATGGATCCGCTGCTGCGGCAGTTTTTTGGTTTGCCGCCCGGCGCGGTCACCCCCCTGCCCCCCTCCCAACGCACCGAACGGGGCCAGGGCAGTGGTGTGCTCTATGACCCCTCGGGACTGCTGCTCACCAACGCCCACGTGGTGGAGGACAGCACCCGGGTGACCGTGGGGCTCAGCGATGGGCGCCGCGTGGAGGGCAAGGTGGTGGGCGCTGATCCGGTCACCGACCTGGCGGTGGTGCGGCTGGTGGGGGCTGGCCCCTGGCCCGTGGCACCCCTGGGCAATTCCGACAGCCTGCAGGTGGGGGAGTGGGTGATCGCCGTGGGCAACCCCTTCGGCCTGGATCAAACGGTGACCCTCGGCATCATCAGCAGCCTTAACCGCAACGCCGCCAAGCTCGGCATCACCGACAAACGGCTCGAGCTGATCCAGACCGACGCCGCCAT
Organism: Vulcanococcus sp.; assembly: GCA_044360095.1. GTDB lineage: Bacteria > Cyanobacteriota > Cyanobacteriia > PCC-6307 > Cyanobiaceae > Vulcanococcus. The sequence goes on from JBIKKZ010000206.1 coordinate 2,078, forward strand.
CAACCCCGGCAATTCCGGGGGGCCTTTGCTGGATGCCGAGGGGGCCGTGGTGGGCATCAACACCCTGGTGCGCTCAGGCCCCGGGGCAGGCCTGGGGTTTGCGATCCCGATCAACCGTGCCCGCAGCATCGCCCAGCAGCTGGTGAGCACGGGCAGTGTCAGCCACGCCATGGTGGGGGTGGCCCTGGAGCCGGAGCGTGACGCCAGCGGCGCCATGGTGGCCGGTGCCAAGGTGCGCAGCGTGATGGCCGGTGGGCCGGCGGCGCGGGCGGGGGTTCAGCCCGGTGATGTGATCACCGCCGTGGGGGATCAGCCGGTGCGCGACCCCGCCCAGCTCACCCAGCTGGTGGAGCGCAACGGCGTGGGCCGGCCGATGGCCCTGCGCCTGCGGCGCTCAGGCCAAGTGCTGCAGCTGCAGGTCACACCGGTGGAGCTGTCCAGCCTGGTGCAACGGGGGGGTTAGTCGCCGTCGCGAAGCACCTCGACGCAGCGGGTCACGCACTCGCCGTCATCGACGGAGCAGGAGGTGATGCATTCGAAGTAGCTGTTCACCGGATCCGAACCCTGGTGGCCGGAGCTGGGGTGGATGATCCGTTCGGCCTCGGACTGCCGGTTGGTGTGCGGGGCGGAATGGCCCATGGCTGCCTGGCGGGGATCCCCTTCAGCCTATGAACAGTGTGCGTCCAGGCCAAGAACAATGAGTTGTCTTGCCTAGGGAAGTGTGAAGTTGTTTGTGGACGCTCAGGCGGCGGAGGCTTTGCGGGCGGCCGTCTTGGCGGCCTTCTTGCCCTGTTGTTTCTCGCGGTTGGCCTTGCGCTTGGCCTCCTGGACGGCGGCCTCCGCGGCCGCGTCGTCGGCGGCGGCTTCCTCGGCCTTCTTGTCGCGGTAGTAGGCGTAATCACCGCGGTAGAGCACCAGTTCGCCGTTGCGCAGTTCCACGATCTTGTTGGCCACCCGCGACACGAAGTAGCGGTCGTGGCTCACCACCAGCGCTGCCCCCTCGTACTCCATCAGCGCGTCCTCGAGCATCTGTTTGGCAGGGATGTCGAGGTGGTTGGTGGGCTCATCCAGCACCAGCAGGTTGCAGGGCATCAGCAACATCAGCGCCAGGGCCAGGCGTGCCTTCTCGCCGCCGCTGAGCTTGCCCACCTCCTTGAACACGGCGTCGTTGCTGAAGCAGAAGCTGCCCAGCAGCGAGCGCACCTGGGTCTGGGTCCAGTCGGGCACCGCTTCAAACAACG
>JBIKKZ010000207.1:0-3312 GCA_044360095.1 Vulcanococcus sp.
GAGAAGCGAATTGGTTCCGGCAGCCGAAACAGGCGGTATTGCGGCGACACCAGCCAGAGCCCTGCTTTGCGCTTGGGCAGGTTGTCTTTGCCGTAGGGATGGGCGCTGAGGATGACCGGCTTGGGGCTGTTGTCGTCTCTTGGGCCGTAGACATCCAGCCGCAGAACCGTGCCGTCGCGCGTGGGCGCCTCCAGGTCGCGCTGTCGGATCACCCAGTCCGGCGCACAGGTGACCGCAACATTCGGATGCAGCACATGCTTGAAAAACGCTGGAAGCTTGTTGGCCCAGCGCAGCAACTCCTGTCGCCGTTCAGCAACCATGGTCGTTCAGGGCGAGGGATCACCCAGTCAGTCTGATGCCGATGCCGACGGCGAGATGGGGCGGCCTACAGCTGCTCAATGTGTTCGAGAACAAACCCCGAAGCCAGCAGCCTCTGCTTCAGTGCTTCGGCCTGGGCTTGGGCGATGTGCACGATGCGCAGGTGCTTCTGGCGCACCGCATGGATCCGAGTGATGCCAACCATGGTCGGGAATGGCGCTGGGGATCAGGGGGGTTCTATCAGGAGCGGATGTAGCGCTTGCGGCCCTGGGAATCGATGGCGTATTTGCCGCCGCGGGGGCCGGTGAAGGTTTTGAGGTAGGTCTTGCGCCCCTGGTCATCCAAGGTGTAGAGGCCACCTTTGGGGCCTTGGTGCAGTTTCTCGAGGTTCTCCACCTGCTGGTGCACATCGGCTTTGATGCGCGCGGCCGCCACGATGGCGGAGGCTTCTGGCTCCTGTTGGGGCTTTCTGCGGAACAGTGAAAACAGCCAGCGCATGGAGAATCATGCTCGCTATGCGTATTGTCTGGTCCTGTCAAGTGTGGCCGTTGGCGATTAGCGAGCGCCCAGCATTCGCGCGATGTGCTCCGTCAGTTCCTCCACGCTTCGCTGCGGGTCGTGCACCACCAGGTCGGCGTGATCGCGCAGGGGCCGGATGAAGTGGCGTTCGCCGGGAATGGTCTGCAGCAGGGTTTGCCGCAGCACGTAGCGGGCTGAGCGCTGCCGTTGTTGTTGATCGCGGCGCAGCCGGCGAACGATCCGCAACGCCAGCGGCGTCTGCACATACACCAGCAGCGCCAAGGTGCCGTCGTTGAGGAAGGGTTGTGGCCCATAGGCCCCCTCCAGCAGCACCAGCTCCGGGGGCTCGCCGCCCAAGGGCGTGCGGCCGGCCCGGCGGGTGGCCATGTCGTAGGTACGCAGCGACTGGCAGGTGCCCGCGCGCAGGGCCGCCAGCTCCTGGCGCAGGCAGGGCAGATCAATGGCCTCCACCGTGTCGAAGCCAAAGCGGCCGTGGGGATCCCAACCGCTGCGGTAGTAGTTGTCGCAGGCCAGCACCAGGCTGCGGTGGCGGCGCTCCTGCAGCCGGCGGCAGAGGGCGGTGGCCAGCATCGTTTTGCCGGCGGCGGACGGCCCGCAGATGCCCACCACCGGAACCGCTGCCCCCATGGCCTGGTTCAGCGGTTGGCGGTGTTGCCGCCGCGGTAGCCGCTCCACAGCTTCAGCTCATCGAGGCTCAGCACCCCTTCCCGCCGTTCGCCCTGGTAGTCCCAGCTGGGGTAGGCCCGTACTTTGGCGGCGTTGCAGCGCTGGCGGCCGTTGTCGTCCTTGTCGCACTCCACGTAGGGCAGCTGAGCCTCAGCGGGGGTGCCGAACAGGGCCTTCTGGTGTTGGCAATGGCCGCACCACCAGGCGCCATAGAAGATCATCCCCACCCGTTTGAGGTGGTCGGCCAGGCGCAGCTGCTCGGCAGTGGAGGCAGGTGGCTTGGAGGTTGGCCCCTCGGCCCAGGCCGCCGGTGCCGCCAGGGTGGCCCCCGCCAGCAGCAGGCCGGCCCCCAGCTGCAGCAGGCGGCGGCTGCCGGATCGGGTCGGCCTGTGGGCGCTGGGCATGGCGGCGGAATGGCTGGCCCTGAGGTTAGGGGCGTTCGGCCTTCCGCCCCAGGGGCGATGCCGCGGCCGCCGCTGCAGCTGGGAGACTGGAGGAACGCCTGTCCTTTGGTTGTCCCCAGCAGCAGCGATGAGCGCCAACGGATACCGCGATTACTTCAAGGTGCTGGGCGTCGAGCGCGGCGCCGATGCCGACACGGTGAAGAAGGCCTTCCGCAAGCTGGCGCGTCAGTACCACCCGGATGTGAACCCCGGCGACAAGGGCGCCGAGGCCAAGTTCAAGGAGGTGAGCGAGGCCTATGAGGTGCTCTCCGATCCCGACAAGCGCCGCCGTTACGAGCAGTTCGGCCAGTACTGGAGCCAGGCCGGTGGCGGGGGTGGCGGTGGCGCCGGCGTGGATGTGGATTTCGGCCGCTACGGCAACTTCGACGATTTCATCAACGACCTGCTCGGCCGCTTCGGTGGCCCCGGCGGTGGCGGTGGCTTCGCCGGGGCCCCGGGGGGCTTTGGGGGTGGCTTCGGCAGCGGCTTCAGCGGCGGTGGCTTTGGCCCGGGCGGTTTTGCCGGCCCCGGCGCCGGCCGTGCGGCCCCGGTGAACCTGGATGCCGAGGCCACCATCAGCCTCACCTTTTCGGAGGCGTTCCGAGGCTGCGAGCGCACCCTGGCGGTGAACGACGAGCGCGTGCAGGTGCGCATTCCCGCCGGCGTGAAGCCCGGCAGCCGCCTGCGGCTCAAGGGCAAGGGCAATCTGCAGCCGGGCACCGGCCGCCGCGGCGACCTCTATCTGAATCTCCAGCTGCAGGACCACCCCGTGTGGAGCCTCGATGGCGACCAGCTCAAGGCGGAGCTGCCCCTGAGCCTCGATGAACTGGCACTCGGCGGCGATGTGCGCGTGGCCACCCCCGATGGCGAGGCCACGGTGACCGTGCCCCCCGGCATGGCGGTGGGCCGCAGCCTGCGGCTCAAGGGCAAGGGCTGGCCCCAGCAGGGGGGGCGCGGTGATCTGCTGCTGAGCCTGAGCCTCAAGCAACCCGCCAACTACAGCGCCGAGGAGCGCCAGCTGCTGGAGCAGCTGCGCGCCGCCCGCTCCACCGACCCCCGCGCCGACTGGATCAGCTCCGCCAGGCTCTGAGAACGCCCCCTGATGGACTCGAACCATCGACCGGCTGCTTAGAAGGCAGCTGCTCTATCCAGCTGAGCTAAGGGAGCTTGGCGGCCGGGGCTTCCCGAGCCAAAGGCATTGTGGCAGCCGGAGTCTGGGCGTCAGCGCTGGCCTTGGCTTCTATGGTGGTGTGCTGCGCCCCATTGCCCGATGCCCGCTCCACGGCTCACCGACAGCCAAAAGCAGGAGCTGGTGGCCCGTTACCGGCAGGGGGAAACCGCCCAG